>NZ_JBQZXC010000110.1:0-11971 GCF_053555815.1 Shigella sp. SIG6
GATTTGTTGCTGAATAAAACCTTTCTCCAGCATTACGCGGGTGAAAAGACCATCAAAAACCGCTTTCATTGTGCTATTACCTGCTCCCAAATTGCCTAACACAAGGGGATACATTTGCGATAAGGACAAAAGATCGCGATTATCTTTTCCTTCATTGAGATGCGGGTAATTCTCATTAATCAACAGTTCAATAAACGGATATTTTAATAGTTCGCCTGCGTAATTATCCCTGTCTAATAATAATGTAGCCACTTGTGGCGTTAAATTAAGCCAGGCAAAGAGTTTATGTTGAATAAAAAAGTGTTGGCATGATTTTAGTAATTCCAACTGCTCTGAAAATAATTGCCAATGTTGCTCCTCGGTAAGTTGCGCTATAACCCGACTCGTCGGGATACGAACCGTGCCATCTTCACTGGAGAAATGGGTAATTAACTCAACGCCGACAAGGAGTTGCTGGTTATCTCTTATCGGCAGGAAATAGCAATCAGAATGATAAAGATTCTCCAAAAAAATCTTCATGGTAACCGTCCCTCTCGAAGGATGTTTTTCAGTATCCGGCTAAAAGGGATGAGGCCATAAGACATAACAATTACAGAAGGAGTAACTTTCATTTGTTCCATGTTAACCACTTTTTCAGGGGGCCTTTTTTTAGATTATCCTGATTATAACCGAATAATCCATTTACGGAATTTTTGTCTGCAAAATACTACTGTATTCAGGAGTAAATTGACGGCGATGTATCATCGCCGTCAATTTTTCGACATACTAGATTCGTCTCGCCTGCCAGAAATTTTTCTGCCAATAGACATTATCAAGTGAGGAACGCATCACTCCCTTGCTGGTAGAGGCGTGGATAAATTGGTTGTTGGTATCGTAAATACCTACATGCAAACCATTTTGTCCGGAACCCGTTTTGAAAAAGACCAGGTCACCAGGCAGCAACTCGTCTTTATCAATTTGCGTGCCAATAGAGGCTTGTTGTTTGGTTTCACGGGGCAGATGCAAATCGAAACGATCGCGCATCGTCACAACCACAAATCCCGAACAGTCCACACCGCGCCGCGTCATGCCACCATAACGATACGGCGTGCCATGCCAGCTTTGTAGCTGGTCGTTCAAACCGGCAATAACGGTAATCGAATCAGAAAGTCTGGCATTTGGCGGCGGTGCTTTATGGTGGCTACACCCGGCCAGAAACAGTGCTGTGATCAAAATAAGGCAGAAACGCATTCCGTACGGTTCCTCTGTTTTTTATTCTTGCATTAATTTAGCGTCGTAATTACCCGATTTTCGGGATACTAATGAAATCAGATGGTCGAAATCAGCATTCTGTGACCTTCGATATCCAGACGGCGAAAATTCATCCCATAGGCCTGCGCCAGATTTGGCGGCGTGAGCACCTCTTCTCTGCGTCCACTGGCCAGCATTTTTCCACCTTTTAGCAACCACGCCCGATGCGCATGACACAACGTGTGGTTGAGATCGTGACTGCTCATCACAATCGCCAGTCCTTGCTGACACAGCGCGCTCAGAATTTTGTCTAACGCACTTTGTTGCGCAACATCAAGACTGTTCATCGGCTCATCAAGAAGCAGCAATTGGCCTGCGGGATTGGCTTGTGGTGTGATTTGCAACACCACCGCAGCAAGACGTACGCGTTGCCATTCACCGCCGGAAAGTTGATTGGTGCTACGACCGAGTTTGTCATCAAGAGCCAGCGCCCCTGCGACATCATTCAGTAGTTCGGTACGCGTTTTATCGTGCTGATGCAGTGTCAGGTAGTGCCAGACCGGCATTGCAAACGGCGGCGTCTGCTGTTGTGAAAGATAGGCGCGATGCAGCGCGAGTTTTGTTGCGGACCATGCTTCCAGTGGTTGCCCCGCGAACTGAATGCTTCCCTTACCGCTGGTCATTCCGGCCATTCGCGCCAGTAAGGTACTCTTACCCGCGCCATTCGGCCCCACCAGGTGCAGGATTTCCCCAGCCCGAACCTCGCCTGAAAGCGGCCCCAGGCGGGTAGATTCCGCAACATCCTGTAACTGCATCACAATAGACATTATTTTGCCAACGCCAGTTTAATGCTTTCCATCACAATGGGATCTTCCGGCGTCATATCCGGGGAAAAACGCTGGATGACTTTTCCGTCCCTGCCAACCAGGAATTTTTCAAAATTCCATAAAATATCATCCGGGTACAGCGGTGCACGGCCTTTGCTGACCATACGGGCATAGAATCCGCTCTCTTCCGGCGCGACTGCGGTCGGCGCTGCGGCAATCAATTTTTGATACAGCGGATGGCGTCCTTCGCCATTAACTTCAATCTTACTGAACATCGGGAACGTCACCCCCCATGTGGTGGTACAGTAAGTTTTAATCTCTTCATCGCTGCCCGGTTCTTGTTCCAGAAACTGGTTGCACGGGAATCCCAGCACCACAAAACCTCGATCGGCCCAGGCTTTTTGAATATTCTCCAACTGCTCATATTGCGGCGTTAAGCCACACTTTGAGGCGACATTGACAATTAACAGCACATTACCGGCGTACTTCTCCAGCGTGGTCACTTCACCGTCGATATCTTTCACTACGGTCGTCAGAATGGAATCTTGCATCGTTTCTCCTGGGTGTGGTCAGTAAAAATCTTAGCTTTTAATCATAGACCGTCTTTTTGCGGCTAACGTCCTGCTTTTAACAATAACCAGATAAACACCGGCGCACCCAACGTTGCGGTGACCACGCCAATAGGCAGCTCTGCGGCAGCTAATGCCAGGCGCGCTACAATATCGGCCAGCAGCAATGCGCTCGCCCCTGCCAGCGCGCAGCCGGGAAGTAATACGCGATGATCGGTTAAACCACACAACCGAAGAATATGTGGGATCACCAGACCAATAAAGCCGATAGCACCCGCCAGCGCCACACTGACGCCAACCATCCAGCCGGTCGCTGCCACCAGCACATTGCGCCAGAACCACAGGGGTAAACCCAGTTGCCGCGCCGAGATCTCGCCAAGTGCTAACATATTCATCGGCCTGGACTGACAACAGATCCACAACAACACGGGGATCAATGCCAGCATCAGCCAGCTTTGCCGCCAGTCTACGCCGCCAAAACCGCCCATCATCCAGTACATCAGCTGACGTAAATCAACAGAGGTGGAAAAGTAGATAGCCCACGTCATTAGTGCGCTGCAGATAATCCCTAATGCAACGCCAGCCAGCAATAACCGACTGGTCGAAAGATGACGACGGGCGAAACGTAAGAGTATTAAAGTGATGATAAGCGCGCCAGCAATCGCACACAGCCCTAGCGCCCAGTTGGGGAGTTGCCCTTGCCCAAGCAATACCGCGGCGATAAGCCCCACGCCTGCGCCGTTAGAGACGCCAAGTAGTCCAGGTTCTGCCAGAAGATTTTCAAACAACGCCTGCATTACAGCGCCGGATATAGCCAGCGCCGCACCAACCAGCAATACAGCCAGCGTACGTGGCAGGCGAATTTGCCAGACGAACAGTTCGCCACGAGGAGTAAACCAGTCACCTGGCGAAATCCATTGTTCACCGGCGCAAAGGCTTAAGAGAAGCGCCAGCAGCATCAAAACTGACAGGCATAATAACCAGCGAATATTTTGTCGCTGTTGTTGGCGGGCAAGTGTCAGCATGGTATCCGTTCTGCTGAAGTGTCATGGCGTTGATTTTACGGTGACTCTTCGACAGTGAAAAGAAAAAAGGCCGCATAGCGGCCTTTTTAGTTAGATCAGATTATTCGTCTTTGGGCGAAGCGTTTTCGACCCGGCTTTTTAACTTCTGCCCGGGTCTGAAGGTCACCACGCGCCGTGCTGTAATGGGAATATCCTCGCCCGTTTTCGGGTTACGTCCCGGGCGTTGATTCTTATCACGCAGATCGAAGTTACCAAAACCAGAGAGTTTCACCTGTTCGCCGTTTTCCAGAGCGCGACGGATCTCTTCGAAAAACAGTTCAACCAGTTCTTTGGCATCCCGCTTGCTAAGCCCAAGCTTATCAAACAGATATTCTGACATTTCAGCTTTTGTAAGCGCCATAGGTTCAATCCCTCAATGATGCCTGGAATCGCTCTTTTAATGCCTCTACACATTTGGCGACGGTAGCGGCAATCTCCTCTTCTTCGAGTGTACGGCTGGTATCTTGCAGGATCAGGCTTATGGCGAGGCTCTTATACCCCTCCGCAACACCCTTACCGCGGTACACGTCAAATAAGTTTACGCCAACTACCTGATTTACGCCAACTTTCTTACATTCGGATAAAATATCCGCTGCGGGAACGTTTTCTGCGACCACCACCGCGATGTCACGACGGTTCGCCGGGAAGCGAGAAATCTCGCGCGCCTGAGGCACCACGCGGTCTGCGAGCTTGTTCCACTCCAGTTCGAACACCAGAGTGCGACCGTTAAGATCCAGTTTACGTTCCAGTTCAGGATGAACAACTCCAACAAAACCAATACGTTCACCTTTCAGATAAATCGCTGCGGATTGCCCCGGATGCAGTGCCGGATTCGCTTCTGCACGGAACTCAACCTCATTCAGTTTACCGGTCAGGTCGAGAACGGATTCAAGGTCGCCTTTCAAATCATAGAAATCAACGGTCTCTTTTGCCAGGTTCCAGTGCTCTTCGTAACGGTTACCGCAAATCACACCGGCTAACATCAGATCCTGACGAATGCCCAACGGTGCCTGAGTATCTGGTACGAAACGCAGACCGCTTTCGAAAATGCGCACACGGTTCTGCTGACGGTTCTGGTTGTACACCACGGTTGCCAGCAGGCCGGTCCACAGAGAAAGACGCATTGCTGACATTTCAACAGAGATCGGGCTTGCCAGCAGTAAGGCTTCAACGCCTGGATGGATCATCTGCTGCACTTTCGGATCAACGAAGCTGTAGGTGATCACTTCCTGATAGCCTTTGTCGTTGAGCAGCGTTTTCACGCGCTTGAGCGACAGGTCAGCTTCACGGTGAGTACCCATAATCAGGCTTGCCTGTACCGGCTCATCCGGGATGTTGTTGTAGCCGTAAACACGCGCGACTTCTTCGACCAGATCTTCTTCAATCTCCATATCGAAACGCCAGCTCGGCGCAACTGCCTGCCATTCGTCTTTGCCTTCGGTCACTTCGCAGCCGAGACGACGCAGAATGTCAGTTACCTGCTCATCAGCAATATGATGGCCTATCAGGCGATCCAGTTTGCTACGACGTAGAGTGATGGTTGCACGCTTCGGCAGCGTTGCTTCGTTGGTGATATCAATTACCGGGCCAGCCTCACCACCGCAGATGTCGATCAGCAGACGGGTCGCACGTTCCATCGCTTTGTGCTGCAGTGCCGGATCAACGCCACGCTCATAACGGTGAGACGCATCAGTATGCAGGCCATGACGACGAGCACGACCGGTGATAGACAGCGGGCTGAAGAAAGCGCATTCCAGCAAGACGTTTTGCGTTTCGTCATTCACGCCAGAGTGTTCGCCACCAAAGATGCCGCCCATCGCCAGCGCCTTGTTGTGGTCGGCGATGACCAGAGTGTCAGCATTCAGCTTCGCTTCAGTGCCATCAAGCAGCACCAGCGTTTCGCCCTCTTTTGCCATCCGCACCACAATGCCGCCTTCAATGCGATCTTTATCGAAAGCGTGCATCGGCTGGCCCAGTTCGAGCAGTACATAGTTGGTGACGTCAACAACTGCATCGATAGAACGGATCCCGCAACGACGCAGTTTTTCTTTCATCCACAGCGGAGTTGGCGCTTTAACGTTAATGCCTTTTACCACACGGCCAAGATAGCGCGGGCAGGCTTCCGGCGCTTCGACTGTAATCGGCAACGTGTCGTCGATGGTCGCACCAACCGGAACGATTTCCGGTTCAACCAGCGGCAGCTGATTCAGCACGGCAACGTCACGCGCAACACCAATGATACCTAAGCAGTCGGCACGGTTTGGTGTCACGCTGATTTCGATGGTGTTATCATCGAGTTTCAGATATTCGCGGATGTCGGTGCCAATCGGCGCATCCGCAGGCAGTTCGATAATGCCACTGTGATCGTCAGAAATTCCCAGCTCAGAAAAGGAGCACAGCATCCCTTCAGACGGTTCGCCACGCAGTTTCGCCGCTTTAATTTTGAAATCACCCGGCAGAACAGCACCAATGGTAGCTACCGCCACACGCAGGCCCTGACGGCAGTTTGGCGCACCGCAGACGATGTCCAGCAGGCGATCGCCGCCGACATTCACTTTTGTCACACGCAGTTTGTCAGCGTTCGGATGCTGCGCACACTCAACCACTTCACCAACGACCACGCCGTGGAAGCTACCGGCAACCGGTTCTACACCGTCAACTTCCAGGCCCGCCATAGTGATTTGATTCGCCAGCGTATCGCTATCAATCGCCGGGTTCACCCATTCGCGTAACCACAGTTCACTGAATTTCATAATCTATTCCTGCCTTATTTAAACTGTTTGAGGAAACGCAGATCGTTTTCGAAGAATGAACGCAGGTCGGTGACGCCGTAACGCAACATAGTCAGACGCTCCATCCCCATCCCGAAGGCGAAACCAGAGTAAACTTCCGGGTCGATGCCAACGTTACGCAGCACGTTCGGATGCACCATCCCGCAGCCCAGCACTTCCAGCCATTTACCGTTTTTACCCATGACGTCAACTTCTGCAGAAGGCTCGGTAAACGGGAAGTAGGAAGGACGGAAGCGAATCTGCAAATCTTCCTCAAAGAAGTTACGCAGGAAGTCGTGCAGCGTGCCTTTCAGGTTGGTAAAGCTGATGTTGGTATCAACAATCAGACCTTCCATCTGATGGAACATCGGCGTGTGAATCTGGTCGTAGTCGTTACGATAAACACGGCCAGGCGCGATGATACGAATCGGTGGCTGCTGGGCTTTCATGGTGCGGATCTGTACGCCAGAGGTCTGGGTACGCAGCAGGCGGGTAGCGTCAAACCAGAAAGTGTCGTGGTCAGCGCGCGCCGGGTGGTGACCAGGAATGTTCAGAGCATCGAAGTTATGATAATCGTCTTCGATTTCCGGCCCGGTTGCCACGGTAAAGCCAAGCTCACCGAAGAAACTTTCGATACGGTCGATGGTACGGGTAACCGGATGCAGACCGCCGTTTTCAATGCGACGACCTGGCAGAGAGACATCAATCGTTTCCGCCGCCAGACGCGCATTCAGTGCAGCGCTTTCCAGTTCCGCTTTACGCGCATTCAGCGCCTGCTGAACCTGCTCTTTCGCTTCGTTGATAACCGCACCAGCTGCCGGACGCTCTTCTGGCGGCAGCTCACGCAGGGTCGTCATCTGAAGGGTTAAGTGCCCTTTTTTACCCAAATATTCGACGCGCACATTATCTAACGCGGCAACATCTGACGCCTGGCTAATGGCCGCCTTCGCACTGGCAACCAGTTCTGCGAGATGTGACATGGTTTTCCTCATTGTGTCAGTGGTGACACTGGTTCGTTGGACTTAGAGCCTATCCCATCAGGCTATTTTACTTGCCATTTTGGTCCCGGGCAGTGCTCGAAATCCTCACGTACTTAAGTACGCTCCGGTTTCTCCGCACTGGCCGTGTCCAGACTGGCTGCGACAATTACGCCTGATAGACTGGCTTTTTATTTTTCAAAACGCGCATACAAAAAAAGCCTCCACTGGGAGGCTTTCAGGCGCTGTTTTCCGTTTCTCTTCTCACGCGCTAGCCTCCTGGATTCAGGTGCTAAAGTAAAAAAAGAAGCGGAAAATAGCAGCATTCATTGCTTGCGTTACCTTTTGGTACTCTTCAAAAGACCTTTATTGAAAAGGCTACGGCGATAAAAGTCAATGTTTTGATGGCGTTGAAACGAAAAGAGGGAGACTAGCTCCCTCTTTCAACTGGCTTATGCCAGAGCTGCTTTCGCTTTTTCAACCAGAGCGGTGAACGCTACTTTGTCGAATACTGCGATATCAGCCAGGATCTTACGGTCGATTTCAACAGAGGCTTTTTTCAGGCCATTGATGAATTTGCTGTAAGAAATACCGTTCTGACGTGCTGCTGCGTTGATACGCGCAATCCACAGTTGACGGAACTGACGCTTACGTTGACGACGGTCACGGTAAGCATACTGACCAGCTTTGATAACAGCCTGGAAGGCAACGCGGTATACGCGAGAACGCGCACCGTAGTAGCCTTTAGCTTGTTTCAAAATTTTCTTGTGACGTGCGCGTGCAATAACACCACGTTTTACGCGAGCCATATGTGCTCTCCTGTATCTATATTCTAATTAAAAAGTTAAAAACGTTAACGGCTTATGCGTACGGCAGGCACGCGATTACCAGGCCCAGATCGCCTTTGGAAACCATGGCTTTCGGACGCAGGTGACGTTTACGTTTGGTCGCTTTTTTAGTCAGAATGTGACGCAGGTTAGCGTGCTTGTGCTTAAAACCCCCTTTACCGGTTTTTTTGAAGCGCTTAGCAGCACCGCGTACGGTCTTAATTTTTGGCATTTTAATAACTTCCACTTCGCATTGTTAATAAACGAAACAAAGGCGAACAATGCCTGTGAAGCCCAAAGGCTCCACAGACAGTGCTACTTGAAGGCCTTACTGTTTCTTCTTAGGAGCGAGCACCATGATCATCTGGCGGCCTTCGATCTTCGTTGGGAAGGATTCGACTACTGCCAGTTCTTGCAAATCGTCTTTCACGCGATTAAGCACTTCCATACCGATTTGCTGGTGCGCCATCTCACGACCGCGGAAACGCAGCGTGATTTTGGCTTTATCACCCTCTTCGAGAAAGCGAATCAGGCTGCGGAGTTTTACCTGATAGTCGCCTTCATCTGTACCAGGACGGAATTTAATTTCCTTAACCTGGATAACTTTTTGCTTTTTCTTCTGTTCCTTAGAAGACTTGCTCTTTTCATAGAGGAATTTGCCGTAATCCATTATACGACAAACCGGCGGCTCGGCGTTAGGGCTGATCTCGACTAAGTCTACTCCGGCTTCTTCTGCTTTCTCCAGAGCTTCTCTCAGACTCACAATACCAAGCTGCTCGCCTTCCAGACCTGTTAAGCGAACTTCCTGGGCGCGAATTTCGCCATTGATACGGTTAGGGCGCGCCATTTGAACTCGTTTTCCGCCTTTAATACCTTATTCCTCCAATTGTTTAAGACTGCGGCTGCGAATCTCTTGTTGCA
Source organism: Shigella sp. SIG6 (assembly GCF_053555815.1). Lineage (NCBI taxonomy): Bacteria > Pseudomonadati > Pseudomonadota > Gammaproteobacteria > Enterobacterales > Enterobacteriaceae > Shigella > Shigella sp. SIG6. The sequence continues at coordinate 9,187 of NZ_JBQZXC010000110.1, forward strand.
GCTTCTCGATCACTTCATTTACGTCCATGCTTCCCAGGTCTTTACCACGGCGGGTGCGAACGGCAACTTTGCCTGATTCCACCTCTTTATCACCACAGACCAGCATATATGGGACGCGACGCAAAGTGTGCTCGCGGATTTTAAAGCCAATCTTCTCATTTCTCAAGTCTGCTTTAACACGAATGCCCGCATTTGATAGTTTTTGCGTCAATTCGTTAACGTATTCAGACTGTGAATCGGTAATATTCATGATAACAACCTGAACTGGCGCAAGCCAGGTCGGGAAGAAACCAGCGAATTCTTCGGTCAGGATACCGATGAAACGCTCCATCGACCCCAGAATTGCGCGGTGAATCATTACCGGTACCTTACGCTCGTTGTCTTCGCCCACATAGGAGGCGCTCAGACGAGACGGCAAGGAGAAGTCCAGCTGTACTGTACCGCACTGCCATGCACGATCGAGGCAGTCATACAGGGTAAATTCAATTTTCGGACCGTAGAAAGCGCCTTCACCCAGTTGATATTCAAACGGGATGTTGTTTTCTTCCAGCGCAACCGCCAGGTCCGCCTCAGCGCGATCCCACATTTCGTCGCTGCCAATACGCTTTTCAGGACGAGTGGAGAGTTTGACGACGATCTTCTCGAAGCCAAAAGTGCTGTACATATCATAGACTAAACGGATACATCCGTTAACTTCATCGCGAATTTGTTCTTCAGTACAGAAGATATGCGCGTCATCTTGGGTAAATCCACGCACGCGCATCAGGCCATGCAGCGAACCTGACGGCTCGTTACGGTGGCAGCTACCAAACTCGGCCATACGCAGCGGCAGATCGCGATAAGACTTCAGCCCCTGGTTGAAAATTTGTACGTGACCCGGGCAGTTCATCGGCTTAATGCAGTATTCACGGTTCTCAGAAGATGTGGTGAACATTGCATCTTTGTAGTTGTCCCAGTGACCGGTTTTTTCCCACAGGACACGGTCCATCATGAACGGACCTTTAACTTCCTGATACTGGTACTCTTTCAGTTTAGAACGAACAAACACTTCCAGTTCACGGAAGATGGTCCAGCCGTCGTTGTGCCAGAATACCATACCCGGCGCTTCTTCCTGCATATGGTACAGGTCGAGCTGTTTACCGATTTTACGGTGGTCGCGTTTCGCGGCTTCTTCCAGGCGCTGCAGGTAAGCGTTAAGTGCTTTTTTGTCTGCCCACGCCGTACCGTAAATACGTTGCAACATTTTGTTGTTGCTGTCGCCACGCCAGTAAGCCCCTGCCGTTTTCATTAGTTTGAAATGATGGCAGAAACGCATGTTCGGTACGTGCGGACCGCGGCACATATCGACATATTCTTCATGGAAGTACAGACCTGGCTTGTCATCATGGGCGATGTTTTCGTCAAGAATGGAGACTTTGTAGCTCTCCCCACGGTTGGCGAAAGTTTCACGCGCTTCGTGCCAGCTGACTTTCTTCTTAATGACGTCGTAGTTTTTCTCAGCAAGCTCATGCATCCGCTTCTCGAGTGCTTCGACATCTTCCTGGGTTAACGTGCGGTCAAGATCAACGTCGTAATAAAAACCGTTGTCAATAACCGGGCCGATTGCCATTTTGGTATGCGGCCAAAGTTGTTTAATCGCATGCCCTAACAGGTGCGCACAGGAGTGACGAATGATCTCCAGACCTTCTTCGTCTTTGGCGGTAATGATCGACAGTTGTGCGTCGTTTTCAATCAGATCGCAAGCATCAACCAGTTCGCCATTAACGCGCCCTGCGATACAGGCTTTCGCCAGACCTGGACCAATGTCCAGCGCAACATCCATGGGGCTTACAGCGTGGTCGTAATGGCGTTGGCTGCCATCAGGAAGAGTTATAACAGGCATTTTATATCCTTATTTGCAGTGGTGACCCACACGAAAGATCACATACAAAGAAAAATTTGTTTATTAACAGTTCATTGCGAAACCATCTAGCCAACAAATGCTAAATTGGTTCGCAATCAGGTACACAAATGAAAGACATTAACCTCTCACCTTCCACCCGGTTGAACGATGTTAACACTAAAAAAAGGGAGATTGTACCTTTCCGTTTCACATTGATTCGATTCGCAATTCGTTTGTAGTGAGTACACCAGCAAAACGCTTAAAGAACCACTGATAACATCACGGTGCGTCTGAAAGGTTTACTGCGAGCGGATTTACAGCAGCATAAACTGAATCCAGCAAAGTTCGTTGCGTGATTTGGCGGTAGTATTTTAAACGCTCATGAGATTAATGACGAAGTGGTCATATCACAATGATAAAAGTGACACAATTCTTATAACAATTTTTCGTGCACATTTCGTTCTGGCGATAATAATTAATCATCATCCTCAAAACCTCCAGATATATATAAGGCGAATAGATTATGAGTCAAAACGATATCATTATCAGAACTCATTATAAGTCTCCTCATAGATTGCACATCGATAGCGACATACCAACACCTTCATCAGAGCCTATTAATAAATTTGCGCGCCAGCTCATCACCCTACTTGATACCTCTGACTTAAGTTCGATGCTGTCATACTGTGTTACTCAGGAATTTACCGCAAACTGTCGAAAAATATCACAAAATTGTTATTCCACTGCCCTTTTTACCATTAACTTTGCCACTTCACCCATCCATGCAGAAAATATACTCATTACATTACACTATAAAAAAGAAATCATTTCCTTATTACTGGAAACCACGCCTATTAAAGCTAACCATTTGCGAAGCATACTGGATTATATTGAACAGGAACA
>NZ_JBQZXC010000111.1:0-11611 GCF_053555815.1 Shigella sp. SIG6
AGAGGGTTATGACGAATATCACCTTACAGAAACAACATCGTACACTGTGGCATTTTATTCCGGGGTTAGCCCTGAGTGCAGTTATCACCGGGGTCGCCCTGTGGGGTGGTTCCATTCCCGCGGTTGCGGGTGCCGGGTTTAGTGCCCTCACCCTCGCAATCTTGTTGGGGATGGTTTTAGGCAACACCATCTATCCGCACATCTGGAAAAGCTGTGACGGTGGTGTGCTGTTTGCCAAGCAATATTTATTACGTCTGGGTATCATTCTTTATGGCTTCCGTCTGACGTTCTCGCAAATTGCCGATGTCGGTATCAGTGGGATCATCATTGACGTGCTGACGCTGTCCAGTACCTTCCTGCTGGCTTGCTTCCTGGGGCAAAAAGTGTTTGGTCTGGATAAGCACACCAGTTGGTTGATCGGTGCCGGTAGCAGTATCTGTGGTGCTGCCGCGGTACTGGCGACTGAGCCGGTAGTGAAAGCGGAAGCCAGTAAAGTAACCGTGGCTGTTGCAACCGTTGTTATCTTCGGGACCGTCGCGATTTTCCTCTACCCGGCGATATATCCGCTGATGTCTCAATGGTTTAGTCCGGAAACTTTCGGTATCTACATTGGTTCTACTGTGCACGAAGTGGCGCAGGTGGTGGCGGCAGGTCATGCCATCAGCCCGGATGCAGAAAACGCAGCAGTTATTTCCAAAATGCTGCGCGTGATGATGCTGGCTCCGTTCCTCATCCTGCTGGCGGCGCGTGTTAAACAGCTGTCTGGGGCGAACAGCGGCGAGAAAAGCAAAATCACTATTCCGTGGTTTGCCATCTTGTTCATCGTAGTTGCCATCTTTAACTCGTTCCACCTGTTACCGCAGAGCGTGGTGAACATGCTGGTAACGCTGGATACCTTCCTGCTGGCAATGGCGATGGCGGCGCTGGGTCTGACCACTCACGTCAGCGCGCTGAAAAAAGCTGGGGCGAAACCTCTGCTGATGGCACTGGTACTGTTTGCCTGGCTGATTGTTAGTGGTGGTGCGATTAACTATGTGATTCAAAGCGTCATCGCATAAACCACTACTTCTTGCTCCTGTTAACCCGCTATCATTACCGTTTTCCTCCAGCGGGTTTAACAGGAGTCCTCGCATGAAATACATTGGAGCGCACGTTAGTGCTGCTGGCGGTCTGGCAAATGCCGCAATTCGCGCCGCCGAAATCGACGCAACCGCGTTTGCCTTGTTCACCAAAAACCAACGTCAGTGGCGTGCCGCACCGCTCACGACGCAAACCATCGATGAATTCAAAGCCGCCTGTGAAAAATATCACTACACATCGGCGCAAATTCTTCCCCACGACAGTTATCTGATCAACCTCGGACATCCGGTCACTGAAGCTCTGGAAAAATCGCGCGATGCCTTTATAGATGAAATGCAGCGTTGCGAACAACTGGGGCTTTCTTTGCTCAACTTCCACCCTGGCAGCCATCTGATGCAGATTTCAGAAGAGGATTGCCTTGCGCGTATTGCCGAATCCATCAACATTGCGCTGGATAAAACTCAAGGTGTAACAGCGGTGATTGAAAACACCGCCGGTCAGGGCAGTAACTTAGGGTTTAAATTCGAACATCTCGCGGCGATTATCGACGGCGTGGAAGATAAATCCCGCGTCGGCGTCTGCATTGATACCTGCCATGCTTTCGCTGCCGGGTATGATTTGCGTACTCCAGCCGAATGCGAAAAAACGTTCGCTGATTTTGCCCGTATTGTCGGCTTTAAGTATCTGCGCGGGATGCACCTTAACGATGCGAAAAGTACCTTTGGCAGCCGCGTTGACCGCCATCATAGCCTCGGTGAAGGCAATATCGGTCATGATGCGTTCCGCTGGATTATGCAGAACGACCGTTTCGACGGCATTCCGCTGATCCTTGAAACCATCAACCCGGATATCTGGGCAGAAGAGATCGCCTGGCTGAAAGCGCAACAAACTGAAAAAGCGGTAGCCTGAAGATGAATAACCGGGAAAAGGAGATCCTTGCAATTTTACGGCGTAACCCGCTGATTCAGCAGAACGAAATTGCGGACATGCTGCAAATCAGTCGTTCGCGCGTTGCGGCGCATATTATGGATTTAATGCGCAAAGGCCAGATTAAAGGCAAAGGTTACATTCTCACCGAGCAGGAATACTGCGTAGTGGTGGGGACAATCAATATGGATATTCGCGGGATGGCGGATATCCATTACCCGCAAGCGGCTTCTCATCCCGGTACAATTCATTGCTCGGCAGGCGGCGTTGGACGCAATATCGCCCACAATCTGGCGCTGTTAGGCCGTGACGTCCATTTGCTTTCAGTGATTGGCGATGACTTTTATGGCGAAATGCTCCTGGAAGAAACGCGCCGTGCCGGCGTGAATGTCTCCGGCTGCGTTCGTTTGCATGGTCAAAGCACATCGACGTATCTGGCAATTGCCAATCGAGACGATCAAACCGTGCTGGCGATTAACGATACCCATCTGCTGGAACAGTTGACACCGCAACTACTGAACGGGTCGCGCGATTTACTTCGTCATGCGGGCGTGGTACTGGCTGATTGCAACCTGACAGCCGAGGCGCTGGAATGGGTCTTTACCCTCGCTGATGAGATCCCGGTGTTTGTCGATACCGTTTCAGAATTCAAAGCGGGCAAAATCAAACACTGGCTGGCGCATATTCACACCCTGAAACCCACTTTACCGGAGCTGGAAATTTTATGGGGACAGGCGATCACCAGCGATGCTGACCGTAATGCCGCAGTGAATGCATTGCATCAGCAAGGTGTTCAGCAACTGTTTGTTTATTTGCCCGATGAGTCAGTTTATTGCAGCGAAAAGGATGGTGAACAATTTTTGCTGACTGTGCCAGCGCATACGACGGTAGACAGTTTTGGTGCTGACGATGGTTTTATGGCGGGTCTGGTATATAGCTTTCTGGAGGGAAACAATTTCCGTGACAGCGCCCGTTTTGCGATGGCCTGCGCGGCAATTTCACGCGCCAGCGGCAGCTTAAACAACCCTACCCTGTCTGCCGATAACGCGCTGTCATTAGTGCCAATGGTGTAACAATGTTGCCGGATTCGACGCTTGACCGCATCTAATCCGGCTCATAAATTGCACACTACGCTAAACCAATAAAGAACCCGGCAATGGTGGCACTCATCAGATTAGAAAGTGTCGCCGCCGCCAGCGCGCGTAAACCAAGCTGGGCGATTTCCGGCGCACGGTGTGGCGCAACCGCAGAAAACGCCCCCACCACCACCCCGATAGAACCAAAGTTAGCGAAACCGCACAACGCGAAGGAAATAATCGCCACGGTTTTAGCATCCAGAGTGCCAGCCGTTTGCAGATAGGGTGAGAAATTGAGATAAGCGACAAATTCATTTATTGCCAGTTTCTGTCCAATCAAACTCCCGGCAAGATTTGCATCACTCCAGTCAACACCCATTACCCACGCAAGTGGGGCCAGCAGGTAACCTAAAATGGACTCCAGCGAGGCATGTTCAAAACCAAACCAGCCGCCAACGCCGCCGATAATACCGTTAATTAACGCAATGATGGCGACAAATGCCATAACAACTGTCGCTACACCGGCGGCGATTTTCAGCCCGGTCATTGCCCCTGTCGCAGCGGCTTCAATAATGCTTTTTGGCGGTGTTTCGGTGAAAGAGAGGTTATTAAAAGAAACCTGCGAAGATTCCGTAGCCGGGCTTAACAGGCGGGCAAACAAGATCCCGCCAGGGATCGCCATTAACGATGCCGCCAGCAAATATTCCACAGGTACGCCCAGTGCAGCGTAACCAATCATTGTCGAACCAGCAATCGAGGCGCTACCGGCATCACTGTAAGACATCACTTTATGAACGCCTAATGCCGCCTGTTCTACTGCCCATTTTCCCGGTGGGAAGTAGAGCATGATGCCACCAATAGCGATTTGCAGCAGCAGTGCGGCTCCAACCGTGCGCAAACTGATGCTCTTTTTATTCACTGACAACAGAAATGCTATTGCCAGTAACACCACCATCCCCACAACACTTCTCATTATATCCATAATGATTTTCCCTTCATGCCAGTAAACCCGGCGTCAGCACCAGGTTTTGGTATGCTTGATGAGTACGGGCGACGGCTTTCTGCCCGTCAGAAATTAACCCGCGAGACGCTGGTATTCTTTGGCAATTTCACTCGCCAGAATGGCGTTGTTGAACACCAGCTGGATATTGGATTTCAGGCTGTCACCGCCGGTCAGCTCAGCAACGCGCGCCAGCAGGAACGGTGTACTTTCTTTACCAATAACGCCCTGCTCTTCGGCTTCGGCGACGGCTTGATCTATGGCTGCATTGATAGATTCCTCCGGCATCGCAAACTGTTCCGGGATCGGGTTCGCTACCACGAGGCCACCGTTCAGCCCGCTTTGCCATTTCACCGCCATTGCACGGGCAATTTCACTGGCGCTGTCGAGACGAATGCTGACGTCAAACGAGCTTGTACGGCAGAAAAACGCAGGCAGCGCTTTAGTCTGATAGCCAATTAACGGCACACCGAAGGTTTCTAAATACTCAGTGGTTAATCCTAAATCGAGAATAGATTTCGCCCCGGCACAAACAACGGTGACATTAGTATTTGCCAGTTCTTGCAAATCGGCAGAAATATCGAAGGTATGTTCCGCCCCGCGATGCACACCACCAATTCCCCCGGTGGCAAATACTTTAATTCCGGCAAGCGCCGCAATAATCATCGTTGAAGCCACAGTGGTTGCGCCATTTTTTCCGGCGGCAACAACAAAAGGTAAATCGCGACGACTAACTTTGGTCACGTTATGCCCTTCACGACCCAGTAATTCAATTTTTTCTTTGCTTAAACCCACTTTCATCACGCCGCCAATAATGGCGATAGTGGCAGGTACTGCGCCCTGTTTACGAATAGTTTCTTCTACTTCAATTGCGGTCTGGGCATTTTGTGGGAACGGCATCCCGTGAGAAATAATGGTCGATTCCAGCGCCACAACCGGTTTTTTGTTTTTTAAAGCGTCCTGCACTTCCGGAGAAATTTGTAATAATTCAGGGGAAATTTTTAATTCAGACATTCTGCGTTCTCCACTAACGATATAACGTTGGCAATCGATAAATCGGGGTTATTGGTGTATTCACAGGAGAGCGCCATTGACGAACATCCCTGTGCGAAACGAACAGATTCGGCAAACGGCATTCCGTCTACCCAACACGAAGCAAGTCCCGCCATCATGGCATCGCCCGCTCCGGTAACATTAATAACATTGGTTTTGATCGGCGCAGACCAGCCATTTTCACCGCTGATATCGCTGTAATAAACGCCGTCGCCGCCCATGCTCAATACCAGTCGGTTCAGGCCATGTTGATGGAACCAGGCAGCAACTTTTGCCACATCGTCACGCCCTGACAGCGCAATCCCACTCAGGGTTTCCGCTTCAAGGCGGTTTGGCTTCAGAGTGTGGATCTGATTTAGACGGTCGCGCACTTTGACACATTTCCACGCTGAAACCGGATCGACAAATACGGGTACGTTGGCGGCATTATCCAGAATCCATGCCAGTGCCTCTTCACTGATATTACAGTCCGCGACAATGACCTTTGCCCTCTGAATAAATTCACGGTGCTGTGCGAGATATTCAGCTGTAATAGCGTTGCTAATATTCATGTCATTTATAGCAACCAGCATTTCACCGGTATTATCGAGTAATGATAAATAACTCGACGTATTTTCTCCCGGCACAATCAGGCATTTATCGACATAAACACCAGATTGATTGGTTTGCGTTAGCAGCGATTGACCATAAAAATCACTGCCTACGGCGCTCAGTAGCTAGGCTTTGTTACCCAGCAACGCCAGGTTTTGTGCAATATTGCGCCCTACTCCACCAGGCGTAAATTTTATTTTACCTGGATTTGAATCCGCATAATTTAATGATTCATGTGAATATCCGGCGACATCAATATTCGCCGAACCTATAATTACGACATAATCCTTTTCGCGCATAGCACGTCCTCTGGTAAAAAATTACCAACCCTGTCAATCCACAAGAATATAGATACTGCAAAGACGGTTTAAACATGTGTTCATATTTAAACATGTGCTCATAGTATGCATGTTTTACGTAAAGTAAATTACCGCCAGAGAGGCAAAATGGGCAGATTTGAGCAGGCTCACAAAATGCGATTAAATGCCTGAATTACAAAAGCGAGGAATTTGTTACGGGATGCACAGAACAGGAACACTAAAAAAGGGCAGGAAATTTCTGCCCTGTAACACACCTTTTATTACGCTGCTTTCGCTACTGCGTCCACTTCCGGACGTTTCAGGAAGGCATAGGCCAAACCCGCCACCAGCGTACCGGCAATAATTGCTACCAGGTAACCCAATACCGGCGTAATAGCGCCAGGGATCAGCAGAACAAACAGACCACCGTGCGGTGCCATCAGTTTCGCACCAATCGCCATTGAGATTGCGCCAGTCAGCGCCCCACCCACGATACAGCACGGCAGCACACGCATCGGATCACGAGCAGCAAACGGAATTGCACCTTCCGAAATGAAGCACAGTCCCAATACCAGAGCGGCTTTGCCACCTTCCTGCTGCGCTTTGTCGAATTTGCGACGCGCCACCATTGTTGCCAGGCACATTGCCAGCGGTGGCACCATACCTGCCGCCATAATCGCCGCCATCGGGCCATAGGTTTGAGTACTCAGCAGACCCACACCGAATGCGTACGCTGCTTTGTTTACCGGACCGCCCATGTCAGTACACATCATGCCACCGAGGATCGCCCCCAGCAGAACCGCATTCGCAGTCCCCATGGTCTGCAGCCAGTGAGTCAGCCCTTCGAGAATGCCAGCAACTGGTTTACCGATCAGGTAGATCATCGCCAGACCGACCACCAGACTGGAAATTAGCGGAATGATCAAGATCGGTTTCAGCGCCTCCATACTCTGCGGCAGTTTCAGTTGCGTACTGATTAACTTCGCAATGTAACCAGCCAGGAAGCCCGCAATAATACCGCCAATGAAGCCAGAACCGGTGCTGACCGCCAGCATACCGCCAATCAGACCCGGCGTGAGGCCCGGACGATCGGCAATGGAGAAGGCAATATAACCTGCCAGTACCGGCACCATCAGCGCAAAGGCTGAACCACCACCAATCTGCATCAGCGCCGCTGCCAACGTACCCGGCTCTTTAAACGCTTCGATACCAAAAGCAAAAGAAAGCGCGATACACAGACCACCAGCAACGACCATCGGCAGCATGTAAGAGACGCCCGTTAGCAAGTGACGATAAGCGCCTGCACTCTCTTTCTTACCTTCAGTGGTCGCCGTTTGAGCTTTGCCCGCCGGTTCATACGGCGTTGCTTCAGCAACCGCTTTATCCAGTTCCTGCGAGGTTTTCTTCAGCGCCAGACCGGTAGAGGTACGATACATCGGTTTACCAGCAAATTTCGCCAGATCCACTTCGATATCTGCCGCCACAATCACCAGATCCGCTGCGGCTACTTCCTCGGGAGTGATTGCATTACCCGCGCCAACAGAACCACGGGTTTCAACTTTCACCCACCAGCCACGTTTTTTCGCTTCGGTTTCAATGGCTTCAGCCGCCATAAAGGTGTGTGCTACGCCAGTCGGGCAAGCAGTCACCGCAACTACGCGTTTCGGACCGCTGGCGGCAACCGGTGCTGTCGCAGTGACCGGCGCAGTGTAAGGTTTCGCATGGCCTTTGGCTTCACTCAGGAACAGCTCAGGGTGCGCAACTGCCCGGGAAATATCACCCAGCCAGACATTTTTACCGTTCAGCGCGCTGTCATTCGGGATGGAATCACCGAGAACAATCGCCATTTCTGCGTCGTTCGGATTGTCGATGATTTCCAGTTTTGCTTTTCGCGCCGCCGCGCCCAGCAGGGTCTTCGCCATATAGGCGCGTGCCTGACCGAGATTAGCGTCAATAATCAGCAGCGTTTTCATTATGCCTCTCCTGCTGTCAGTTAAAAGGTTGTAAGTCGACGCGCGCCATCATTGCGGCCAACTGCGGACGATCGGTAATACCCACATTGCTTTGACTTACCGCCAGGGCTGCAACAGCTGTCGCCAGACGCAGTGTGTGTTCACTGGATTCACGCATCAGCAAGCCATAAATCAGGCCACCAACCATAGAATCCCCTGCGCCAACGGTGCTTACGACATCGACTGACGGTGGTTTAGCGATCCATTCGCCGGAGGCATTAACCCAAAGCGCGCCTTCGGCACCCAGTGAAATAACAACATGCGCAATACCTTGTTCACGTAGCGCATGTGCAGCTTCAATCACATCTTTCATTTCAGGCAGTTTACGGCCTGCCCAGATTTCCAACTCGCGGCGGTTAGGTTTCACCAGCCACGGTGCCGCTTTCAAACCTGCTACTAACGCTTCACGGCTACTATCAAAGATAATGCAAGGACACTGACTACGCAGGCGAGTCATCCAGTCGGTGAACGCTTCCGGGCTGACGCCTGACGGTAAGCTTCCGCTGACACAGACCATATCGAACTGACCGAGCCAGCTCAGAGAATCAGTCACAAAGCGTTCCCAGTCGGCGGGGGTGACTTCAAAACCCGAGAAGTTGAAGTCGGTCACTTCGCCGTCTTTTTCCGTCAGCTTAATGTTAATTCGGGTGCGCCCCTGTACAACCTGGAAACGGTTGGCAATGCCCAGCTCGCTGAACAGTTGCTGAAAACCATCCTGATTGTCTTTACCCAGGAAGCCGCCAACGGTGACATCAATTCCCAGGTCTTTTAATACTTTGGCCACGTTGATGCCTTTACCCGCCGCATGCAGACCGGTGGTTTTCACCAGGTTCACTTCGCCGCGTTCAATTTCCGGGCAGAAACCAACAAGGTCATAAGCCGGATTAAGGGTGATCGTAGCAACACGTCTGCTCATTATGCGCCCTCCCCAAGACCAGCAGCGATAGCGTCGCCAATGGCTTTCAGCGCCTGTTCAGCATCTGCACCCTGGGCGGTAAAGCGTAGGCGATGACCTTTCTTAACGCCAAGTGCCACAACTTTCATCAGACTACGTCCGTTTGCCGGTTTGCCGGTGCCATCAAGGTTTGTCACGGTAATATCACTGTTAAATTGTTTAATGGTATTGACCAGCATGGTACCTGGACGAGCATGCAGGCCGTGTTCATTGCGCACCACAAACTCCGCGCTTAACACGTCGTCGGTCGGCGCATCATCGCTGGTCAGCAGCGCCAGCAACGTTGCCGCATCCGCTTTCAGCAAGCGGTCAGCTTTATTGTCGAGCAACAAATCAGCGAGACGCTTAAGAACCGCGATGGGCTGATCGTCATTCATCGCCACACTCACCAGCATGGCTGCCGTTTCGCCGTCCACATCAAAAGCATTTGCCGCACGGCTTACCGCAATCGCACTACGCAGATTGCCTTCGGCGCTATCGCTCAGCCAGATACCCTGTCCGAGACTCAGCGGTTGTTCATTGATGGCTTTGGTGACGAAAGTGGCGTCAACTGCCCTCGCCTCTTTCAGACGCGCAGCGTTCAGCGCCTGAAGAGTCAGCAGATCGCTGGCGACGATATCCAGCGTCAGCATTTCGTTGTCGAGCTTCAGCTGCTCACTCTGCTTTTCGCCCATCAGTAATGCGCGAAGTTCTTCTGCTGTTGTTGCTGACTTCAGTTGTTCAGCAACGGAATCATCGCTCAGTACGTGGGTCAGCTGGCGTAGCAGGCCCAGATGTTTATCCGAGCTGGCAGCAATACCGATTGCCACGTACGCTACCTGACCGTCACCCCAGGTGACGCCTTCCGGGAACTGAAATACCTGAACGCCGGTTTTCAGCACCTGATCGCGGGTGTCGGTAGTGCCGTGTGGAATAGCAATACCATTGCCGAGGAACGTTGAGGTTTGCTGTTCGCGCGCCAGCATGCCATTGACGTAGCCTTCTGCTACATTACCGGCCTGCACCAGCGCCGCAGCGACCTGGCGAATCGCCTCTTCTTTGTCTCCGGCCTTTTCGCCCGGATGGATGTCCTGTACGGATAACTGGAACATAGTTCTCCTCTCTTGCTGAATTGAAACGATTCAGCCTCTATGAGAAAAAAAGCGCCAACCTGGCTTAGGGTTAAAGACAAGATCGCGCTGAAACGTTTCAAGAAAGCATAATACTTCTGTTTCAGCACGCAAGGAAAGCCGTAAAGTTATGAGCAAAAGTTTGATGTGCTGCACAATTTTTTGTCATTTTTCCTAATTGCTGATGGGAAAATCCGTTATCAGCAATTTCATTTCAGCAGCGTCAGCAGCCAATCAGCAACAGTGAAATGGCATTTTGATTATTCGTGGCGCTTTTGATTTCGCTGTCTGTTTATTTTCTGACAAGCAGCGTAAACTCCGCGTCTTCCTCTTCCAGTGATCGACCAGCATGCATAACTCCCCCGCAGGCTCCAGCGCGAAATCGTTTGACCTGACCTCGACGGCGTTTTTAATCGTTGCCTTTCTCACCGGTATTGCGGGTGCTCTGCAAACCCCGACACTCAGTATTTTCCTTACCGATGAAGTACATGCCCGTCCGGCGATGGTGGGATTCTTCTTTACCGGCAGCGCTGTCATTGGGATTCTGGTAAGTCAGTTTCTCGCTGGGCGCTCTGATAAGCGCGGCGATCGCAAATCGCTGATTGTCTTTTGCTGCCTGTTAGGCGTGCTGGCCTGCACCCTTTTTGCCTGGAATCGCAACTACTTTGTTTTGCTATTCGTTGGCGTCTTTCTTAGCAGCTTTGGCTCGACCGCTAACCCGCAAATGTTTGCCCTTGCCCGTGAACATGCCGACAAAACCGGACGTGAGGCGGTGATGTTCAGCTCTTTTTTACGCGCTCAGGTTTCACTGGCATGGGTCATTGGCCCACCGCTGGCTTATGCGTTAGCGATGGGTTTCAGCTTTACGGTAATGTATCTGAGCGCAGCGGTAGCGTTTATTGTTTGCGGCGTGATGGTGTGGCTGTTTTTACCGTCGATGCAAAAAGAGCTTCCGCTGGCGACCGGCACGGTTGAAGCGCCGCGCCGTAACCGTCGCGATACGCTACTGCTGTTTGTCATTTGTACATTGATGTGGGGCTCGAACAGCCTGTACATCATCAACATGCACATGCCGCTATTTATTATCAACGAACTGCATCTTCCCGAGAAACTGGCCGGTGTGATGATGGGGACCGCCGCCGGGCTGGAAATCCCGACGATGTTGATTGCCGGATATTTCGCCAAACGTCTGGGTAAGCGTTTCTTAATGCGCGTTGCTGCCGTGGGTGGCGTCTGTTTTTACGCAGGAATGCTGATGGCGCATTCACCTGCCATTCTGTTGGGCTTGCAGCTGCTAAATGCTATTTTTATTGGCATTCTGGGCGGCATCGGGATGCTCTATTTTCAGGATTTGATGCCCGGTCAGGCAGGTTCAGCCACCACGCTCTATACCAACACGTCGCACGTGGGCTGGATCATCGCAGGATCAGTGGCGGGCATCGTCGCCGAGATCTGGAATTATCACGCTGTGTTCTGGTTTGCGATGGTGATGATTATCGCCACTCTGTT
>NZ_JBQZXC010000112.1:0-11143 GCF_053555815.1 Shigella sp. SIG6
TATCTACCCGATGTATGGCGATCTGCAAACTAATCCCCCTGGCCTGAAACCGCAGGCGGGCAGCGTATTGCTGGCCCCACGCCTGATGGCACTGCTTAACCTGAAAACGGGCGACACCATTGACGTGGGCGATGCCACCTTGCGGATTGCCGGAGAAGTGATTCAGGAACCGGATTCCGGTTTTAACCCCTTCCAGATGGCTCCGCGTCTGATGATGAATCTGGCGGATGTCGATAAAACCGGAGCCGTGCAGCCGGGGAGTCGGGTCACCTGGCGTTATAAATTCGGCGGCAACGAGAACCAGCTCGACGGCTATGATAAATGGTTGTTACCTCAGCTTAAACCCGAACAACGCTGGTACGGTCTGGAACAGGACGAAGGCGCGCTGGGGCGATCGATGGAACGCTCGCAACAGTTCCTGCTGCTTTCGGCGCTTCTGACCTTGCTGCTGGCAGTGGCAGCGGTGGCGGTAGCGATGAATCATTACTGTCGCAGTCGCTACGATCTGGTGGCGATCCTCAAAACGCTGGGGGCAGGGCGAGCGCAACTGCGTAAGCTAATCGTCGGTCAGTGGTTGATGGTGCTGACGCTTTCAGCCGTTACCGGTGGGGCCATAGGCCTGTTGTTCGAAAACGTGTTGATGGTGCTGCTCAAGCCCGTTCTGCCTGCTGCACTACCGCCAGCCAGCCTCTGGCCGTGGCTGTGGGCGCTTGGCACCATGACGGTCATCTCGCTGCTGGTGGGGCTACGACCATACCGCTTGTTGCTGGCAACGCAGCCTTTACGCGTATTACGTAATGATGTGGTCGCGAACGTCTGGCCGCTGAAGTTTTATCTGCCGATTGTCAGTGTGGTGGTTGTGCTGCTGCTCGCCGGATTAATGGGTGGCAGCATGCTGCTTTGGGCGGTGCTGGCGGGCGCGGTAGTACTGGCTTTGCTGTGCGGTGTGCTGGGCTGGATGCTGCTGAATGTACTTCGCCGCATGACGCTGAAATCGCTGCCTCTGCGCCTGGCGGTTAGCCGCCTGTTACGTCAGCCGTGGTCAACGTTAAGCCAGCTTTCGGCATTTTCGCTCTCCTTTATGCTGCTGGCACTGCTGCTGGTGCTGCGTGGCGATCTGCTCGACCGCTGGCAGCAGCAGCTACCGCCAGAAAGCCCGAACTACTTTTTAATTAACATCGCCACAGAACAGGTAGCACCGCTAAAAGCGTTCCTCGCGGAACATCATATAGTCCCGGAATCATTTTATCCGGTAGTGCGGGCGCGGCTGACGGCGATTAACGATAAGCCGACAGAAGGTAATGAAGATGAGGTGCTTAATCGCGAACTCAATCTTACCTGGCAAAATACGCGGCCCGATCATAATCCGATTGTCGCCGGTAACTGGCCGCCAAAAGCCGATGAAGTGTCGATGGAAGAGGGGCTGGCGAAACGCTTAAACGTTGCCCTCGGTGATACCGTGACTTTTATGGGCGATACCCAGGAGTTCCGCGCTAAAGTGACCAGCCTGCGCAAAGTGGACTGGGAAAGTCTGCGGCCTAATTTCTATTTTATTTTCCCTGAAGGGGCATTAGACGGGCAACTGCAGAGCTGGCTTACCAGTTTCCGCTGGGAGAATGGCAACGGCATGTTGACGCAACTCAACCGCCAGTTCCCGACCATTAGCCTGTTAGACATTGGCGCGATTTTAAAACAGGTCGGTCAGGTGCTGGAGCAGGTAAGTCGGGCGCTGGAGGTGATGGTGGTGCTGGTCACCGCCTGCGGTATGTTGCTGTTGCTGGCACAGGTGCAGGTGGGAATGCGCCAGCGTCATCAGGAGCTGGTGGTATGGCGCACACTCGGTGCGGGGAAAAAACTGCTGCGCACGACATTGTGGTGTGAGTTCGCCATGCTTGGGTTTGTTTCCGGCCTGGTGGCCGCAATTGGTGCGGAAACGGCACTGGCAGTGTTGCAGGCGAAAGTGTTTGATTTCCCGTGGGAGCCAGACTGGCGATTGTGGATTGTTCTGCCGTGCAGCGGTGCGCTGCTGCTGTCGCTTTTCGGCGGCTGGCTGGGTGCGCGACTGGTTAAGGGTAAGGCGCTGTTCAGGCAGTTTGTGGGGTGATGACAGGTGTTAGATTGCCTGATGCGCTACGCTTATCAGGCCTACGAAGAGCGTGCAATATATTGATTTTGCAAGATTGTGTAGGCCGGATAAGGCGTTTACGCCGCATCTGGCATGAACAGTGTGCATTTTGGCAATAAATATGAAACCAACTGTCATGTCGGTTTTTTTAAAGGCCGAAGGAGGTAAACCTTCGGCCTTAGCTACGTTTCCTCAGTTATTCAATAAACTGACGGATCAGTTCCAGCAGCGCGATTAGCGCCTTAAGAACGATGAGAACTTTATCGAGAAAAGTTTTCATCCGTTGCTCCCTTAAGGGAGAAAGACAATCACAGCTTACCCTTACGTTGCCTGTAACTATGATTTTCTTCATGTGCTAGATGAGGACTGCCTCTCTCCAAATTAGAGCACCAGAATCAGCACCACCTGTATCCTGACCAGGACTTAAAAGTACTTTTCCGCACTGCGGTAATCCCTTGAGGCAGTATCACTACTAGCGTCGGGATTGTATCGCCAACATAGCTGTTTGAATATGTAGGCATCCTGACTTATAATTCACTTGCTAGATGAGGACTGTTTAATTTCTGCCCGGAACCACCAAGTCTTGGGCAGAAAAAATAAAAAAACCGACTGTCATGTCGGTTTTTTATATCTGTATTCTGGTGCAACCATTTTGTTCTCACGACAATCGCCGTTTCAGAATACCGCCCATCACTGCGCCTTAACCCATACCGCCACTTCCGCCCACTCACCGCGAAAGACAACTTTTTCCGCTTTTTTCTCAAGCTGATAGCGATACATTGGGTCGTAATATTCTTTAAGTAACGGCACCAGCCAGGCCAGATGACCGTCGGTGCTGCCGGTGGTGAGTTGCGTTGTCAGCGCCGTATCCAGCTGGGCAGCGAGTTCGTTATAGCGCTGTAACCCCAGCCGACGCTTAATCGCCGAAAGTCCGTGATGCAGGTATTCGCAATATTCCTGCCAGCCCTGTTCGTCGCCATAAGCGTGGGTAAAATCATGATGCATACGCAAGAAATACTCTTCATTCAGGCGTTCAAGACGGATCTCAAACGGATCTTCTACCACCGCAATCGCCGCCTGAGTCATTCGCTCGCGCAGACATTCCGGTAGGTGATTCGAACCGATCATCCGGCTTTCATCTTCCAGCACCCACAGGCGCAAATCCTGACGGGCGTCGGTTTTTAGCATTTCGGCAGCCAGCAGGTTTTCAAAACTCGCCTGGCTAAGTTGTGGTTGTAACGTGCGACCAAACGCCGAACCGCGATGACGCGCCAGCCCTTCCAGATCAACACCGTTTGGCTGTTGTTGCACTAATAGCGTTTTACCGCTGCCGGTACAACCGCCAATCAGCACTATCGGTTTTTGTGCCAGTTCAATGGTCGCCTGAATCGCGGTCTGGCGCAGTGCCTTATAACCGCCTTCCACCAGCGGATAATCAATCCCCGCTTCATGCAGCCAGCGTTGCACAATATGTGAACGTTGACCGCCACGGGCGCAGCAGAGAATACCTTGCGGATTTTGCAGGCACGCTGCCCGCCAGGCGTACATACGCTGCTGACGAATTTCACCCGCCACCAGTTTATGCCCCAGCGCCAGCGCTGCGTCTGAGCCTTGCTGTTTATAGCAGGTGCCAACGGCGGCGCGTTCATCGTTATTCATTAACGGCAGATTGATAGCGGCGGGCATTGCGCCTTGCTCAAACTCGATAGGGGCGCGAACATCAATAATGGGCGTATCAGCAATCAGCAGGGCACGATAGTCCTGTTCCGTGTGTCTCTCTTGCATAGTTAAAAGTGAACCTCAAATCAGCTTGCGCGCTATTTTACGCGCCAACGCGCAAGGAAACTTGATTTTTAACTGCGTGGGTTGCCGAAAATTTCTAAAAATCCGCTGATTTCCGGCCTGTGTTGGGTAAACAAGGTCACAATATCTTCTACCGCTTTGCCGCTGCCAAATTTGCGCCATGCCAGACTCAATGGCGAAGGAGGGCGCATCGTTGGGATTACCCGGCTGACCAGTTGTTGATTATCGATCATTGACTGGCAAAGTGATTTTGGCAAAAAACCAATGCCAACACCCGCCAGATGGGCGGCGATTTTCGTTTCCATATCGGGAACAATAATCTCTTTTTGCCCCGGCAATCGCCAGGCGACGCGTTTGGTTAAGGTGCGGGCGCTGTCTTCAATATTGACCGCCGGAAAGCGACGCAACTGCGCTTCTGTTAGCGGCTCTTCAACGTTCGCCAGCGGATGATCCGCCGCCATGACAAATCGCCATTGCACCGATCCTAAGGGATCAAGACTAAAGGTATTTGCCAGCGCCTCAGTTCCCGTGACCCCGATAGCCAGCGAAAAACCTTCGTACAATAGCGAGTCCCAGACGCCCATATAGATTTGTCGGGAGATGTGAAACTGGGTAAAGGGGTAACGCTCATTCAGCCACGCCAGCAACTGGGCGACGGCCTGGGGGTTATAGAGCAGGTTGTTGATGACAATATTCACCTGGCGTTCCACGCCATCATTCACCTGTTGCAGCTCGCTGGGCATACTTTCCAGCCAGCTCAGCCAGTCTCTGGCCTGGGAAAGTAGATGCTCGCCAGCCGCTGTCAACGTTACGCTACGAGTCGTACGGAAAAACAGCGCTACTCCGGTATTCTCTTCCAGAAGTTTAATGCGATAACTGATCGTCGCCGTGGTTTTACATAATCGTTCTGCCGCTTTTGAAAAACTTCCTGTTTCAGCGACCGCAATGAAAGTCCGCAAGGTTTCTGGATCGAACATCTTCAGGTATCCCCTTTTAAATCCGCAAGTTGCGTGATTTTCTTATCCTCTGATTTATCAGTATTTTTACATGATAACCCTGTTCAATTTGTGGACTAAATCTAGTTTTGGAAAAACATTCCAACTTTTGTATTGATGTTGTTCTCTTAAGGTTTTAGATTGCCTGTTATTGAAACCAAGCTGACCGGTCGGCGGTGGTTGAACGGAATTATGTTACAAGGACAAAAAGATGAAACTTCAGGTATTACCGTTAAGTCAGGAAGCCTTTAGTGCTTATGGCGACGTAATCGAAACGCAGCAACGGGATTTTTTCCATATTAACAATGGCCTGGTGGAGCGTTACCACGATTTGGCGCTGGTTGAGATTCTTGAGCAAGACCGTACGCTTATCAGCATTAACCGCGCGCAACCGGCGAATCTGCCGCTGACCATTCACGAACTCGAACGTCATCCGCTGGGCACTCAGGCCTTTATCCCAATGAAAGGTGAAGTGTTTGTGGTGGTCGTGGCGTTAGGCGACGACAAACCAGACCTGTCAACGCTGCGGGCGTTTATCACCAACGGTGAACAGGGGGTGAATTACCATCGTAACGTCTGGCATCACCCACTTTTCGCCTGGCAGCGCGTCACCGATTTTCTGACCATCGATCGCGGCGGCAGTGACAACTGTGATGTTGAAAGTATTCCTGAACAGGAACTCTGTTTTGCGTGACGCCTGCAACCGACTTGCATAAGATAAACTAATTGTTCATTGTTTATGCTCACTTGTAGGTCGGAGTTAACGTAGGTATGACGGAAGTTAGACGGCGCGGCAGGCCAGGACAGGCGGAGCCTGTGGCACAGAAGGGCGCACAGGCGTTAGAGCGGGGAATTGCGATTCTGCAATATCTGGAAAAAAGTGGGGGAAGTTCGTCGGTTAGCGATATTTCTCTCAATCTGGATTTGCCGCTCTCCACGACCTTTCGCTTGCTGAAGGTTTTACAAGCAGCGGATTTTGTCTATCAGGACAGTCAATTAGGCTGGTGGCATATAGGATTAGGTGTCTTTAACGTCGGTGCGGCGTACATCCATAACCGCGATGTCCTCTCCGTCGCCGGGCCGTTTATGCGCCGCCTGATGTTACTTTCCGGCGAAACAGTCAATGTCGCGATCCGTAACGGCAATGAAGCGGTATTAATTGGTCAGTTAGAGTGTAAATCGATGGTCAGGATGTGTGCGCCACTGGGCAGTCGTCTGCCGCTGCATGCTTCCGGTGCGGGCAAAGCGCTGCTTTATCCGCTGGCGGAAGAGGAGTTGATGAGCATCATTCTGCAAACCGGTTTGCAGCAGTTTACGCCAACTACGCTTGTGGATATGCCCACCTTGCTGAAGGACCTGGAACAAGCGCGTGAACTGGGCTATACCGTAGATAAAGAAGAGCATGTTGTAGGTCTGAATTGCATAGCTTCAGCAATTTACGATGATGTCGGTAGCGTTGTTGCCGCTATCTCCATCTCCGGGCCTTCATCAAGACTGACAGAAGATCGTTTTGTCAGTCAGGGTGAGCTGGTCAGAGACACCGCCCGCGATATCAGCACGGCGTTGGGACTGAAAGCACATCCATAGTGTCTGTCGCATCCCGCTCTGCGGAGCGGGTTTTTTTGACAAAATTTAAAAGTTGGAAAATTTTCCCAATTAATAGAGGTAGGAATAAAATGGCAAAAATGAGAGCCGTTGACGCGGCAATGTATGTGCTGGAGAAAGAAGGTATCACCACCGCCTTCGGCGTTCCGGGAGCTGCAATTAATCCGTTCTACTCAGCGATGCGTAAGCACGGCGGTATTCGTCACATTCTGGCGCGTCATGTGGAAGGTGTTTCGCACATGGCGGAAGGTTATACCCGCGCAACGGCAGGGAATATCGGCGTATGTCTGGGGACTTCCGGTCCTGCGGGCACGGACATGATCACCGCGCTCTATTCCGCTTCTGCTGATTCCATTCCTATTCTGTGCATTACCGGCCAGGCACCGCGCGCCCGTCTGCATAAAGAAGATTTTCAGGCCGTAGATATTGAAGCAATTGCTAAACCGGTCAGCAAAATGGCGGTTACAGTTCGTGAAGCGGCGCTGGTGCCTCGCGTGCTGCAACAGGCATTTCACCTGATGCGTTCTGGTCGTCCGGGTCCGGTACTGGTGGATTTACCGTTCGACGTTCAGGTTGCGGAAATCGAGTTTGATCCTGACATGTACGAACCGCTGCCGGTCTACAAACCTGCTGCCAGCCGTATGCAGATCGAAAAAGCTGTAGAAATGTTAATCCAGGCCGAACGTCCGGTGATTGTTGCCGGGGGCGGGGTAATCAATGCTGACGCAGCTGCACTGTTACAACAGTTTGCTGAACTGACCAGCGTTCCGGTGATCCCAACGCTGATGGGCTGGGGCTGTATCCCGGACGATCATGAACTGATGGCCGGGATGGTCGGTCTGCAAACCGCGCATCGTTACGGTAACGCAACGTTGCTGGCGTCCGACATGGTGTTTGGTATCGGTAACCGTTTTGCTAACCGTCATACCGGTTCGGTAGAGAAATACACCGAAGGGCGCAAAATCGTTCATATTGATATTGAGCCGACGCAAATTGGTCGCGTGCTGTGTCCGGATCTCGCATTGTCTCTGATGCTAAAGCGGCGCTGACACTGCTGGTTGAAGTGGCGCAGGAGATGCAAAAAGCGGGTCGTCTGCCGTGTCGTAAAGAATGGGTCGCCGACTGCCAGCAGCGTAAACGCACTTTGCTGCGCAAAACCCACTTCGACAACGTGCCGGTGAAACCGCAGCGCGTGTATGAAGAGATGAACAAAGCCTTTGGTCGCGATGTTTGTTATGTCACCACTATTGGTCTGTCACAAATCGCTGCGGCACAAATGCTGCATGTCTTTAAAGAACGCCACTGGATCAACTGTGGTCAGGCTGGTCCGTTAGGCTGGACGATTCCGGCGGCGCTGGGGGTTTGTGCCGCTGATCCGAAACGCAATGTGGTGGCGATTTCTGGCGACTTTGACTTCCAGTTCCTGATTGAAGAGTTAGCCGTTGGCGCGCAGTTCAACATTCCGTACATCCATGTGCTGGTGAATAACGCCTATCTCGGCCTGATTCGTCAGTCACAACGCGCTTTTGACATGGACTACTGCGTGCAACTCGCTTTCGAGAATATCAACTCCAGTGAAGTGAATGGCTACGGTGTTGACCACGTAAAAGTAGCGGAAGGTTTAGGTTGTAAAGCTATTCGGGTCTTCAAACCGGAAGATATTGCGCCAGCCTTTGAACAGGCGAAAGCCTTAATGGCGCAATATCGGGTACCGGTAGTCGTGGAAGTTATTCTCGAGCGTGTGACCAATATTTCGATGGGCAGCGAACTGGATAACGTCATGGAATTTGAAGATATCGCCGATAACGCAGCGGATGCACCGACTGAAACCTGCTTCATGCACTATGAATAAGGGAGATAAATGATGTTACGTTTCTCTGCTAATTTATCGATGTTATTTGGTGAATATGATTTTCTCGCCCGTTTTGAGAAAGCTGCGCAGTGTGGTTTTCGCGGCGTTGAATTTATGTTTCCTTATGACTACGACATTGAAGAATTAAAACAGGTACTGGCGAGTAATAAACTCGAACATACGCTGCACAATTTACCGGCAGGTGACTGGGCGGCGGGCGAGCGCGGTATTGCCTGTATTCCTAGCCGTGAAGAAGAGTTTCGGGATGGCGTAGCAGCAGCGATTCGTTATGCCCGTGCGCTGGGTAATAAAAAAATTAACTGTCTGGTCGGTAAAACGCCGGCTAGTTTCAGCAGTGAACAGATTCACGCAACGCTTGTAGAAAACCTGCGTTATGCCGCGAATATGCTGATGAAAGAAGATATTTTATTACTGATTGAACCTATTAACCATTTTGATATTCCTGGTTTCCATCTCACCGGAACTCGGCAGGCGCTGAAATTGATTGATGATGTTGGTTGCTGCAATTTGAAAATTCAGTATGACATTTATCACATGCAGCGGATGGAAGGTGAATTAACCAACACCATGACTCAGTGGGCCGATAAAATTGGTCACCTGCAAATTGCTGATAATCCGCATCGCGGCGAACCGGGAACCGGAGAAATTAATTACGAATATCTCTTTACGGTAATTGAAAACTCTGACTACAACGGTTGGGTTGGGTGTGAATATAAACCCCAAACCACCACGGAAGCTGGTTTACGCTGGATGGATCCGTACCGTTAAAACGTAACGCTATTCAGACAATGCTTTTTTAGGCCGCTGAGTTGGCAGGGGATCGTGTTGTCTGAATTCAGGAAAAGCGAAATTTAAAAGAGGTTAATTATGAAACTGGGATTTATTGGCTTAGGCATTATGGGTACACCGATGGCCATTAATCTGGCGCGTGCCGGTCATCAATTACATGTCACGACCATTGGACCGGTTGCTGATGAATTACTGTCACTGGGTGCCGTCAGTGTTGAAACTGCTCGCCAGGTAACGGAAGCATCGGACATCATTTTTATTATGGTGCTGGACACACCTCAGGTTGAAGAAGTTCTGTTCGGTGAAAATGGTTGTACCAAAGCCTCGCTGAAGGGCAAAACCATTGTTGATATGAGCTCCATTTCCCCGATTGAAACTAAGCGTTTCGCTCGTCAGGTGAATGAACTGGGCGGCGATTATCTCGATGCGCCAGTCTCCGGCGGTGAAATCGGTGCGCGTGAAGGGACGTTGTCGATTATGGTTGGCGGTGATGAAGCGGTATTTGAACGTGTTAAACCGCTGTTTGAACTGCTCGGTAAAAATATCACCCTCGTGGGCGGTAACGGCGATGGTCAAACCTGCAAAGTGGCAAATCAGATTATTGTGGCGCTCAATATTGAAGCGGTTTCTGAAGCCCTGCTATTTGCTTCAAAAGCCGGTGCGGACCCGGTACGTGTGCGCCAGGCGCTGATGGGCGGCTTTGCTTCCTCACGTATTCTGGAAGTTCACGGTGAGCGCATGATTAAACGCACCTTTAATCCGGGCTTCAAAATCGCTCTGCACCAGAAAGATCTCAACCTGGCACTGCAAAGTGCGAAAGCACTTGCGCTGAACCTGCCAAACACTGCGACCTGCCAGGAGTTATTTAATACCTGTTCGGCAAACGGTGGCAGCCAGTTGGATTACTCTGCGTTAGTGCAGGCGCTGGAATTAATGGCTAACCATAAACTGGCCTGATACCCGCAATAAAAATGGCCGATATCAGAAAATGAATCGGCCAGCAATATTAAAAAAGAAAGCAGCCAAAGATGTTGCTTCAGTATTAATAATAATATTTTTATTTGTTCCTCATAGCTAGATTAAAACAACGTTATTCGACACGTGAAATTAAGAGGGATTTATGGAACATCAGAGAAAACTATTCCAGCAACGCGGCTATAGCGAAGATCTATTGCCGAAAACGCAAAGCCAGCAGACCTGGAAAACATTTAACTATTTTACCTTATGGATGGGTTCGGTTCATAACGTTCCCAATTATGTGATGGTCGGCGGCTTTTTTATTCTCGGCTTGTCTACCTTTAGTATTATGCTGGCAATTATCCTCAGCGCCTTTTTCATTGCCGCGGTAATGGTATTAAACGGCGCTGCGGGCAGTAAATACGGCGTACCGTTTGCCATGATCCTGTGTGCTTCTTACGGCGTACGTGGCGCACTGTTTCCCGGATTATTAAGAGGCGGTATTGCTGCCATTATGTGGTTTTGCCTGCAATGTTACGCGGGGTCACTGGCCTGCTTGATTCTGATTGGCAAAATCTGGCCGGGATTTTTAACTCTCGGTGGTGATTTCACGCTGTTAGGGCTTTCTCTACCGGGCTTAATTACTTTCTTACTCTTCTGGCTGGTCAACGTTGGTATAGGTTTTGGCGGTGGCAAAGTTTTAAATAAATTCACAGCCATTCTTAACCCGTGCATCTATATCGTTTTCGGCGGTATGGCGATTTGGGCGATTTCGCTGGTCGGGCTCGGTCCAATCTTTGACTACATTCCGAGCGGTATTCAGAAAGCAGAAAACAGTGGCTTCCTGTTCCTGGTGGTGATAAACGCGGTAGTTGCGGTCTGGGCGGCACCGGCGGTGAGCGCATCCGACTTTACGCAAAACGCCCACTCGTTTCGTGAGCAAGCGCTGGGGCAAACGCTGGGTTTAGTTGTGGCCTATATTCTGTTTGCGGTCGC
>NZ_JBQZXC010000113.1:0-11040 GCF_053555815.1 Shigella sp. SIG6
AATTGCACCGCGATCTTCAAATCTGCGGATTACTTCCAGCAGTTGCATCGGCTCAATATCCTGAATCTCAAGGCCGCCGATGATGGGTAAAATGTCGTCATCAAACATTTTTGCAAGTTCAGTCGCATACCCTACTGACCAGACTTGCTTCTTGTGTTCGTACCATTCCTTGTAAATCGCACTAAATGAATTGTTGTTAGACGAAGCCTTTTTCGCCTTTACCGGATCGATGCCAGCCGAGATGTCTTTCCTCGCAGTCCATGCTTTATCCCTTGCCTCCTGCAAAGTCATAAGCGGATATTTTCCGACGGTCAGGATTTTCTCCTTACCGTCAATCTTGTAGCGAAGCTGCCATACCTTTTTCCCGGATACAGGGACATAAAGGTACAGGCCATTACCATCGAGAAGGCGGTATGGTTTTTCTTTCGGCTTTGCTGCTTCAATCTGCTTAACGGTGAGCATGGGTAAAAATCCGGTGGGTAAAATTATTTTATCCACTTTTTACCCGTCATGGAGTGCGGCTGTCAACGATCTGACGCGAACCATGACGAACTGTGAATATACGGAAGGCTTGATATTCAGGGGATTTTGCGGACTGGTACGGATGGGAGCGAACTGATAAATGGTGTCCCCTGCAGGAATCGAACCTGCAATTAGCCCTTAGGAGGGGCTCGTTATATCCATTTAACTAAGAGGACAATGCGGCATGAGTATACCCGCTAATGGACTGCGGGGTAAGTACGCTGCCGCTCGATTGCTTAAACCCTCGCCATTTATGCTGGGTTTTTATCATTTTTCTTAATGTTTTCCGCACGTTCTGCTTTTTGGCGTGCTTCTGCTTTACGCTTGTTGCTCATGTCGTTACGAATCTGTGCATGACTCATTAACGCGAAGATAAAGGTGCCGCCGCAGATGTTCCCCGCTAAAGTAGGTAGTGCGAAGGGCCAGATGAAATCGCTCCAGTGCAGCGTACCGTTAAACACCAGATAGAGGATTTCAACAGAACCGACCACGATATGGGTGGTGTCACCCTGGGCAATAAGCCAGGTCATCAATATAATCACCACAATCTTTGCCGCACCTGCTGCAGGAAACATCCATACCATAGTGGCGATCAGCCAGCCGGAAATGATCGCGTTGGCAAACATCTCGCTGGGGGTGTTCTTCATCACATCCATGCCGATTTTGACAAATGCATCGCGAGTTTCTTCATTGAAGATAGGCATATATTCAAATGCCCACGCAGCAATACCAGTCCCGAGAATATTACCCAGCAGCACGACTCCCCATAACCGCATAAGTAAGCCAACGTTGCTCATTGTCGGTTTTTGCATGACGGGTAGTAC
The DNA here is from genome assembly GCF_053555815.1 of Shigella sp. SIG6. Taxonomy (NCBI): domain Bacteria; kingdom Pseudomonadati; phylum Pseudomonadota; class Gammaproteobacteria; order Enterobacterales; family Enterobacteriaceae; genus Shigella; species Shigella sp. SIG6. Next base: position 1,347 of record NZ_JBQZXC010000113.1, read on the forward strand.
CGCAGTCACGGTGTTTTCGGTAAATAATTGCTGGCGGGCCATTATGACGATAATAAAACCAAAGGTATAACCGAGATTCTCCAGCAAGAAGCTGCCCGGCACACCTTCCAGTTCGACATGAAATATCCCTTTTGCCAGTAACGAAGCGCCCATCGACAGACCCGCCGCAATGGCTGACCACAGTAGCGCCATTGCGTCGCGTTCTAGCTCTTTTTCACCATCCTGGCGGATATGCTCATGAATTGCCATCGCCCGGGAGGGGAGTCGGTCTTCATCTATTTCTATTTTTTTGCCGCGCTCTTTTTCTTCGCTCTCAACTTCAATTTCGTCGCTGTGTTGATCAATTTTGTCGTTGTTCATGGTCTCTTCTCTTGAATTAGCACGTATAGCTAAAGCGTAGCGGCTTTTTTGCTCGCAACTGGCGGGAGTTACTCTGAAAATGTAGAAAAGGCTGCGTTTGCCTTTTTCTGTTTCTATAGAATCAAGTAGCCTACAGGGCGGCGATTACCAGGCTATGATCAAATCAGCAAATCAGGGCGTCTGGACATCAGTTGACGTGCTGTTACAATCGCCCACACCTAAACAGGCGGATACGGTATCGTTCCGTCATGGATGGCAAACTGCATAAGCCATAAAAAAACAGGGAGACATTTATGAAGCTTCGCCTGTCGGCGCTTGCTCTGGGAACTACGCTTCTGGTGGGGTGTGCGAGTTCCGGTACAGATCAGCAAGGGCGTTCTGACCCGTTAGAAGGGTTCAACCGCACCATGTACAACTTCAACTTCAACGTATTAGACCCGTATATTGTTCGACCGGTCGCTGTCGCCTGGCGTGATTATGTTCCGCAACCGGCGCGTAATGGTTTGAGCAACTTTACTGGCAACCTTGAAGAACCTGCGGTGATGGTTAACTACTTCTTGCAGGGCGACCCTTATCAGGGGATGGTCCACTTTACCCGCTTTTTCCTGAACACCATTTTGGGGATGGGCGGCTTTATTGATGTTGCAGGGATGGCGAACCCGAAACTGCAACGGACTGAACCTCACCGCTTCGGTAGTACGCTTGGTCATTATGGCGTGGGTTATGGGCCTTACGTTCAGTTACCGTTCTACGGTAGCTTCACGCTGCGTGATGACGGTGGTGATATGGCGGATGGTCTTTACCCGGTTCTTTCCTGGCTGACCTGGCCGATGTCTGTGGGTAAATGGACGCTTGAAGGGATCGAAACCCGCGCTCAGCTGCTGGATTCCGATGGTCTGCTGCGTCAGTCGTCCGATCCTTATATTATGGTGCGCGAAGCGTACTTCCAGCGTCATGATTTCATCGCTAATGGCGGCGAACTCAAACCGCAGGAAAATCCGAACGCGCAAGCGATTCAGGATGATTTAAAAGATATCGATTCTGAATAAGAAACAAATAAAAAAGGTGAGTCGCAAAACTCACCTTTTTTGTTGTTATCCCTCAATTACCACAAGTAAAAGGAGATAAACCGACAATGACCCGGACGTAATGATGTAAAAATACTGATGTTCGTCACTGACTATTTCCGATATTCAGGCGTTGAAAAATCAAAAAACTGGAAAAATAATTTTAAATATCATCAAAATTAACACCTAGTGCAGATAGTTGATTAATTTCATTTTGATATTTCGCCTGGCGATTTTGAAGTCTTTTTTCAACTTTATCTTCGAGATCCTTAAAGTCTTTGTATTTATTTTCAGGATGGTCAACGTCAACTTTGTTAGCGAATAAAGTAGAAATTATTTCTTTTACATTATCGCGTCTAAATTTTGCATCGTCCACTTGAAAATTATATCTTATTGCTCGACCTAAACGTTTAAAAACTTCGTTAGGTTCTCTCAGTCTTTCCCCGTTGAGCTCGTTTACAACCTGATGATCGGAACCAGTTGCAAATGATTCTGCCATGATAGCTTTACTGCTTTCAAACCACGCTGAAGCACTCCTGGCGTTTTCACTACAATATTGGGTGAGACTATCACCATTAATACGAATTCCTCTTTGAATGTGGTAGTCGTCCTGATCGTAGTAACCGAGAGATAAGTAATCATTTCCGTTTTTATTTTTAATTACAATAGCGAGAGAGTCGCCTTTTTTATCTTTACCGTACCAGGTAAATAAGTCCGTTGGTTCGCTTTTCCCGCTCTCATCAAATTCCGTTACCGTATGTCTGAGTTTGTGTGATATCTTATCGAAGATAAAACCAGGATCTCCATCATATATTTCTTTTAATGCGCTGAAGATCATTTCCTTGTTATTGATATCATGAGTCTTCTCAACTATGTTGTCATTAATGATAGTACGGACGAGTTCTTTGTCTTTATAGTTCCAGGTAATTCTATTGGTTCTTGGTTGTCGATACCAATAGTAATATGGTCTGTATCATTGGAGCCAATATCAATATAAGTAACTGAGGAATTATTAATATTAAATCTATAAGGATCGTCGTTTACTCGTATGGCGTTTTTTATAAGTTCAAGTAGATGTTTAATACAGGTGCTTATTCCTTCCTTACCATTAAAAAGGTTTTTGAACTCTTGTACTAATCCATTAATTTCATCATTGTTATTTTCATTAATGGATTCTGGGTAAGCTGCGCTGGTATTGTTGATTGAAATAGATGGTAGCATGATTTTATTCCATGTTGATTGATTTGTTACAAATATATATTACCTAATGAAATAGACTATCAAAAAACGCTCATTTATTTAGAACCTATCTTTAATTTGAGTGTATAAGCGCACAATAGCCAGGGGGGGTGAGTATCCTGGAAATGCAGAAAAGTAAACTCTTTGAGAAGGACGAGCAGAACGCTTGAAAATATGCATTTCCCTTCAGGTTTGTCTGTGGATACCACTTACTGATTTGAAAGGGCAAGCTGCCATCAGGCTGTTTGCAAAACTCAGGAGGCAAGCAATGAGGAAACTACTTTCGGTGAAGTGGGGGAGTTAAAGTCACCTGCATAGCAGGTGACTTTATCCAGGCGAACGCGTTATCAGAACGCGTAGTTAAAGTTAGTACCGAACAGCCAGGCTTTACCTTCAGACTCGAACTGGTATGGGCCTTCGTTAATTTTCACGCTCTGACCGTGCATATAAGAAACACCAACGTCGACTGAAGCATCTTTATTAAATGCGTAAGTCGTACCTGCACTCAGCCAGAAACGGTCCTGGTCCGGAATGGAGATAGAACGATTCTGAGCCGGAACTGGGCTGTCATCAAAGGCGATACCGGTACGGAAGGTCCAGTTATCATCGTAGTAATAAGTGGTACCCAACGCGATGCGGTAAGCATCTTTAAAGCCTTCATGTTTCTGGAACAGCGTGTCGCCACTGGTTGAGGTCGCTTTCAGCTGCTGGAACTGACTCCAGCTGGTGTAAGCCAGGCTATAGTGAATCGCCCACTGTGGATCAACACGGTTATAACCTGACACTTCCCACATTTCAGGCAGGTTCAGCGTCAGATAACCCGATTGCGTTGCGCCACCTGTCGCGGTAGGAATTGGCAAACCGTAGTTATTAAACGCACGATTAAGATCGCTGCTGTAGTTACCTTTGAAGTCAATTTTCACTTCAGAACGGTAGGTCAGTGCATAGCGGTTATTTTTATCCAGTTCATACAGGATTCCGGCGTTCCAGCCAAAGCCCCACTGGTTACCGTTCAGATGAGCGATTTTGGTATTACTGTCGATACCGTTGGCGGTAGCTGCCAATGCTTGCCCTTGAGGAGTTTGCCCGGCAGGAGATTGCATAATCTGACCAGCAACCAACTGCCCCAGATCGCCTGCGAAACGTTCAATTTTCGCGCGAGCGTAGATGGCGTTGAAACCAAGACCAAAGCTCCATGCATTATTTAAGCGATACGCACCGCTTAAGTTCAGGTTCATGGTTTCAAGGTCAGTTGTACCCCCGACAGAGCCGCCTGCATAAGTATCATTAAACTCTGTTGCCAGACCATAGTTAGAGGTAATAGAAGCGCCCCAACCAAATTGGTCGTTAATCGGTGCAACAAAGTGCATGTTCGGAACCCATGCCGTAGGCGCGATGTTATCGGCTTTCAGGCTACGACCAGACGGAGACGTTCCGCTGATATTCACATCCGGGTCAATATAAACCGCACCCGCAGAAAATGTCGGGCGGTCAAACATGGTAATCAATGCGGGGTTACGGCTAACGTTACCTGCATCATCGGCAATTGCGCCTTCCCCTGAATAAGCCCGGCCCAGGCCAGAGGAAGAAAATTCGTTTAACTGAAAGCCTGCCGACCAGGCCTGGGTGGAGATAAGTGCCACTGCGACTGCGAGAGCAGACTTTGTAAACAGGGTTTTCTGGCTCATGACCATAACCTCAATGATTTATTTTTATACAAACTATGTTACGTGCTGTAACAGGAGCGCGAAGTGTAGGGTCTGAGGTACATCTTAGAAATCAGACCAGTGGCGAGAGTATAGGTCGGACCAGCTAGAATGTTGCAAGTATGTTTCCATCTTTTTTCAAATATAATCTAAGAAACGCGATCCAGCTGGCAAAATTTGGAGGTTGCGCACTCGCGGATTCGGGTGAATTTTGTTTTAGATCATTTTTAAGTGTGATTTCGGTCACTTATCCGATTTTGCAGAATTAACAACTGGAGCAGCACTTTCCGGAAGCGTAAAATATCCACAACGTTTATCTGGCACCTTGGGTGCACATACAGAGGAAATCAACGATGAGTAAATGTAGTGCTGATGAAACCCCGGTTTGCTGCTGTATGGATGTTGGCACCATTATGGACAACTCCGACTGCACTGCGTCTTACAGCCGCGTGTTTGCAAACCGCGCAGAAGCAGAACAAACGCTGGCGGCGCTGACTGAAAAAGCCCGTAGAGTGGAATCCGAACCGTGCAAAATCTCCCCGACTTTCACTGAAGAGTCTGACGGTGTGCGCCTGGATATCGATTTCACTTTTGCCTGCGAAGCTGAAATGCTGATCTTCCAGCTGGGTCTGCGTTAATTCCTCTCGGGTACGTACGCCCCTGTCAGTTGCTGGCAGGGGCGTTTTCTTTTCTTTCTTCTGTCTTCACTGTGTCATAGCTCCCACTTTCCTTTTTCTCCGCTTGGCTAAATGTAAAAAAATGGTTAAGACTATGATCAGGTCAGACCACTTTATTTATTTTTTTTACAGGGGAGTGTTATGGGTCAGGTTTTACCACTGGTTACCCGCCAGGGCGATCGTATCGCCATTGTTAGCGGTTTACGTACGCCTTTTGCCCGCCAGGCGACGGCTTTTCATGGCATTCCCGCGGTTGATTTAGGGAAGATGGTGGTAGGCGAACTGCTGGCACGCAGCGAGATCCCCGCTGAAGTGATTGAACAGCTGGTCTTTGGTCAGGTCGTACAAATGCCTGAAGCCCCCAACATTGCGCGTGAAATTGTTCTCGGTACCGGAATGAATGTGCATACCGATGCTTACAGCGTCAGCCGCGCTTGCGCTACCAGTTTCCAGGCGGTTGCAAACGTCGCAGAAAGCCTGATGGCGGGAACTATCCGAGCGGGGATTGCCGGTGGGGCAGATTCCTCTTCCGTATTGCCAATTGGCGTCAGTAAAAAACTGGCGCACGTGCTGGTTGATGTCAACAAAGCTCGAACCATGAGCCAGCGCCTGAAACTCTTCTCTCGCCTGCGTTTGCGCGACTTAATGCCCGTACCGCCTGCGGTAGCAGAATATTCTACTGGCTTGTGGATGGGCGACACCGCCGAACAAATGGCGAAAACCTACGGCATCACCCGAGAACAGCAAGATGCATTAGCGCACCGTTCGCATCAGCGTGCCGCTCAGGCATGGTCAGACGGAAAACTCAAAGAAGAGGTGATGACTGCCTTTATCCCTCCTTATAAACAACCGCTTGTCGAAGACAACAATATTCGCGGTAATTCCTCGCTTGCCGATTACGCAAAGCTGCGCCCGGCGTTTGATCGCAAACACGGAACGGTAACGGCGGCAAACAGTACGCTGCTGACCGATGGCGCGGCAGCGGTGATCCTGATGACTGAATCCCGGGCGAAAGAATTAGGGCTGGTGCCGCTGGGGTATCTGCGCAGCTACGCATTTACTGCGATTGATGTCTGGCAGGACATGTTGCTCGGTCCAGCCTGGTCAACACCGCTGGCGCTGGAACGTGCCGGTTTGACGATGAGCGAACTGACATTGATCGATATGCACGAAGCCTTTGCAGCTCAGACACTGGCGAATATTCAGTTGCTGGGTAGTGAACGTTTTGCTCGTGAAGTACTGGGGCGTGCACATGCCACTGGCGAAGTGGACGATAGCAAATTTAACGTGCTTGGCGGTTCGATTGCTTACGGACATCCCTTCGCGGCGACCGGCGCGCGGATGATTACCCAGACATTGCATGAACTTCGCCGTCGCGGCGGTGGATTTGGTTTAGTTACCGCCTGTGCTGCCGGTGGGCTTGGCGCGGCAATGGTTCTGGAGGCGGAATAATGGAAATGGCATCAGCGTTTACTCTTAATGTTCGTCTGGACAACATTGCTATCATCACCATCGACGTACCGGATGAGAAAATGAATACCCTGAAGGCGGAATTTGCCTCGCAGGTGCGCGCCATTATTAAGCAACTCCGTGAAAACAAAGAGTTGCGCGGCGTGGTGTTTATCTCCGCGAAACCGGACAATTTTATCGCCGGAGCAGACATCAACATGATTGGCAACTGCAAAACGGCGCAAGAAGCGGAAGCACTGGCGCGGCAGGGCCAACAGTTGATGGCGGAGATTCATGCTTTGCCCATTCCGGTTATCGCGGCTATTCATGGCGCTTGCCTGGGCGGTGGGCTGGAGCTGGCGCTGGCGTGCCACGGTCGCGTTTGTACTGACGATCCTAAAACGGTGCTCGGTTTGCCTGAAGTACAACTTGGATTGTTACCCGGTTCAGGCGGCACCCAGCGTTTACCGCGTCTGATAGGCGTCAGTACAGCATTAGAGATGATTCTCACCGGAAAACAACTTCGGGCGAAACAGGCATTAAAGCTGGGGCTGGTGGATGACGTTGTTCCGCACTCCATTTTGCTGGAAGCCGCTGTTGAGCTGGCGAAGAAGGATCGCCCATCTTCCCGCCCTCTACCTGTACGCGAGCGTATTCTGGCGGGGCCGTTAGGTCGTGCGCTGCTGTTCAAAATGGTCGGCAAGAAAACAGAACACAAAACTCAAGGCAATTATCCGGCGACAGAACGCATCCTGGAGGTTGTTGAAACGGGATTAGCGCAGGGCACCAGCAGCGGCTATGACGCTGAAGCTCGCGCCTTTGGCGAACTGGCGATGACGCCGCAATCGCAAGCTTTGCGTAGTATCTTTTTTGCCAGTACGGACGTGAAGAAAGATCCCGGTAGTGATGCACCGCCTGCGCCATTAAACAGCGTGGGAATTTTAGGTGGTGGCTTGATGGGCGGCGGTATTGCTTATGTCACTGCTTGTAAAGCGGGGCTTCCGGTCAGAATTAAAGATATCAACCCGCAGGGCATAAATCATGCGCTGAAGTACAGTTGGGATCAGCTGGAGGGCAAAGTTCGCCGTCGTCATCTCAAAGCCAGCGAACGTGACAAACAGCTGGCATTAATCTCCGGAACGACGGACTATCGCGGCTTTGCCCATCGCGATCTGATTATTGAAGCGGTGTTTGAAAATCTCGAATTAAAACAACAGATGGTGGCGGAAGTGGAGCAAAATTGCGCCGCTCATACCATTTTTGCTTCGAACACGTCATCTTTACCGATTGGTGATATCGCCGCTCACGCTGCGCGACCTGAGCAAGTTATTGGCCTGCATTTCTTCAGTCCGGTGGAAAAAATGCCGCTGGTAGAGATTATTCCTCATGCTGGTACATCGGCGCAAACCATCGCCACTACGGTAAAACTGGCGAAAAAACAGGGCAAAACGCCCATTGTCGTGCGTGACAAAGCCGGGTTTTACGTCAATCGCATCTTAGCGCCTTACATTAATGAAGCTATCCGCATGCTGACCGAAGGTGAACGGGTAGAGCACATTGATGCCGCGCTAGTGAAATTTGGTTTTCCGGTAGGCCCAATCCAACTTTTGGATGAGGTAGGAATCGACACCGGGACTAAAATTATTCCTGTACTGGAAGCCGCTTATGGAGAACGTTTTAGCGCGCCTGCAAATGTTGTTTCTTCAATTTTGAACGACGATCGCAAAGGCAGAAAAAATGGTCGGGGTTTCTATCTTTATGGTCAGAAAGGGCGTAAAAGCAAAAAACAGGTCGATCCTGCCATTTACCCGCTCATTGGCGCACAAGGGCAGGGGCGACTCTCCGCACCGCAGGTTGCTGAACGGTGTGTGATGTTGATGCTGAATGAAGCAGTACGTTGTGTTGATGAGCAGGTTATCCGTAGCGTGCGTGACGGGGATATTGGTGCGGTATTTGGCATTGGTTTTCCGCCATTTCTCGGTGGACCGTTCCGCTATATCGATTCTCTCGGCGCGGGCGAAGTGGTTGCAATAATGCAACGACTGGCCACGCAGTATGGTTCCCGTTTTACCCCTTGCGAGCGTTTGGTCGAGATGGGCGCGCGTGGGGAAAGTTTTTGGAAAACAACTGCAACTGACCTGCAATAAGAAGGTCAAAGCTATATGAATCCGCGCTGAATGGCGGAGTGTTGGTCAAAATGTAAACGCATATTGACTATACTTACGCCATTGAGGTAAAAAACAGCGTTTCATTCGGTGAATGGATAAGGCACAATGCCGGCCACCGTTTTCTTTCTCTGGTTTCAGATGAAAGAAAACGGGCGAATCTGGTTAACAAAAGCGGTGCAATATGCAAGTTTTTATCATGCGTCACGGCGACGCAGCCCTCGATGCCGCCAGTGATTCGGTTCGTCCTCTGACCACTAATGGTTGTGACGAATCTCGCCTGATGGCGAACTGGCTGAAAGGTCAAAAAGTGGAAATCGAACGCGTTCTGGTGAGCCCGTTCCTGCGAGCCGAGCAAACACTGGAAGAAGTAGGGGATTGTCTGAACCTGCCTTCCAGTGCAGAAGTTCTGCCGGAGTTAACGCCCTGCGGCGATGTTGGTCTGGTCAGTGCCTATTTGCAGGCGTTGACCAATGAAGGTGTTGCTTCGGTACTGGTGATCTCTCACTTACCGTTAGTCGGGTATCTGGTTGCCGAGTTATGTCCGGGCGAAACGCCGCCTATGTTTACCACCTCGGCCATTGCCAGCGTAACGCTTGATGAAAGCGGAAACGGTACATTCAACTGGCAGATGAGCCCGTGTAATCTGAAGATGGCAAAAGCTATCTGATGTGTTCCAAATTATGCCCAATGAGGTAGATTCATTGGGCATAATTGCTCATTAGGCAGCGGATATCTGTCAACCTCACTACTATCGAAGACTCTCCTTATCTATAAATAAAACACTTTCTACATTCATTCGGAAATTATTCTTCTGCGCGTATCTTGATTTTGCCCAAAGTTACATGTTGAAATGAATAATGTCTGTTTGACACTCATTGTCATTTATTAATACAGATAATAGAGAAAATAGAGTTGAATAATCAGGCTGGATGTAATTGAAACTTGATTAAATTCTGGCTATAGTGTTTATATATTATATTGTCAAAAGTGGATAAATGCCAATCGCATTATATGTTCATTGTTTGTTT
>NZ_JBQZXC010000114.1:0-10831 GCF_053555815.1 Shigella sp. SIG6
GATACGAGAAGCTTATAAATTTTTTCCAGATCGTCGATATTTCGAACGCGGATTAACAGCCGACGCTGTTCTAATTGCATCACCAACACGCCATCTTCCGACAAGTTCATCGCTTTGATTCGGCTATATTCAATCCAGACATTGGCGAAGAAAAAACCTTTTTGTTTAAAGATGATCTTCGGAATGCGGATCCAGAATATATAAAAACCCATCAGAGCCAGTGCACTTAATAACCATGTTGTTATTAGCGCGCCATGATTCGTGACGTTGTTATAGATAAGAATGACAATCAATCCGACGAAGATAACGCTATCGATGCGACCACGCCGGAGCAAAGGAATTGCCAGCAGGGTGGGGCCGTTACAGCGGGGCATGATGAACTGATCGTAGATCGCGAAGGCCAGGAGTGCGGCGATGAAAAGAATCAGTACCAGGTCCGTGATTGTCATTAATCCTCCAGATAAAAAAACGGGGCCAAAAGGCCCCGGTAGTGTACAACAGTCTTACAGTCCCAGCAGGCCGCAAGCGTAACCAGCGATACCGATGACGAAGAAGCCAACGATGATCCACAGCGGGTTAACTTTTTTGCGCAGCAGCCACATACAAGCAAATGTCAGCAGCAGTGGTACAAGGCCTGGCATTAACTGGTCAAGAATAGTTTGCACGGTGGTGACACGGGTCTGTCCATCCTGCCCGGTGATGGTCGAAACCACCAGCGGGATGTTGACATGTGTCCACTTGTTAACCAATGCCCCCATGACAAACAGGCCGAGGATAGACGCCCCTTCCGTCAGTTTTTGCAGGAAGCCACCACCCATATCTTTAACGATATCGATACCTTTGGAGTAACCATACGCTACGCCGTAGTAACGGGTTGCCAGACGCACCAGGTTAAACAGGATGAAGAACAGCAGCGGACCTAACAGGCTGCCGCTCATCGCGATACCGGCACCCAGTGCTGCAAATACCGGACGTACGGTTCCCCAGAAGATCGGGTCGCCTACACCAGCCAGCGGCCCCATCAAACCGACTTTGATACCGTTGATAGCACCGTCATCGATCTCTGCGCCATTAGCACGCTGTTCTTCCAGCGCCAGGGTTACGCCGAGAATCGGTGCAGCCACGAACGGCTGGGTGTTAAAGAACTCTAGGTGACGGCGAATAGCTTGTTTACGAGCTTCGTTGTTCTCAGGGTAGAGGCGACGAATTGCCGGTACCATAGAGAAGCAGAAACCCAGTGCCTGCATACGTTCGAAGTTCCATGAACCCTGGAAGAGGTTAGAACGCAGGAATACGCCACGAATATCACTTTGAGTGAGTTTTTTCTCGGTGGTAGTTTGAGTTGTATCAACCATTTCGCTCACCTGTTAGTCCAGTTCGTTATCGAGATCGTTGTTACCAGCTGCCTGAGCAGGCGCACCGGCTACGCGGTTGTATTTCGGGCTAAGTTGGATGTAGAGCACTGCCATAACAGTACCAATCACACCCAGAGCAACCAGGTTAAAGTTGGTGAATGCTGCGGTTACGAAGCCGAGGTAGAAGAACGGCATCAGGTAGCCAGCACGCATCATGTTGATAACCATCGCATAACCAACCACCACGATCATGCCCCCGGCGATATTCAGACCATTGGTCACCACTTCCGGAATCGCATTCAGCATGTTCTGTACTTCGCTGGTACCAACAGACAGCGCAACGATGACGGCCGGAATAGCCACACGCATTGCTTGCAGGAACAGAGAAGAAACGTGGATCCAGGAAATCGCTGTCAGGTTGCCGTTATCAGCAGCCTTATCCGCAGCGTGCTGGAAAGCAACGGTAATAGTACGAACGATGATGGTCAGTACCTGGCCCGCAGCGGCCAGAGGGATTGCCAGTGCGATACCTGCACCAATGCTCTGATGACCTGCGATAACCAGAATGGTAGAAATGATAGAAGCCAGAGCGGCGTCAGGCGCAACTGCAGCACCGATGTTCATCCAGCCCAGCGCGATCATTTCCAGCGTACCACCGATAATAATACCGGTTTTCATATCCCCAAGAACGATACCCACCAGGGTACACGCGATTAGCGGACGGTGAAACTGAAATTCATCGAGGATTGATCCCATACCTGCGATACAGGCTACGATAAATACCAGCACAATTTGAAGAGTGGTAATCTCCATTGTACTTCTCCTGTTTACGTAAGACTTTAGTGTGAAAACTGAATGATAATCAACACAATACGTTACTTATCGATTTTGCTGATCAGATCCATCATTTTCAGTTTCGGATCGGTGGAAACCTTACGGACTTCCAGCTCAATACCGCGTGCATTCAGTTTTTTGAACGCCTCGATATCTTTTTCATCAACCGAAACCGCGTTATTCACCTGGGTTTTACCCTGACGGAATGCCATACCACCGACGTTAACAGAGGTGATTTTCACGCCGCCTTCAACGAGACGCTCTACATCTGTTGGGTTGGTAAATAACAGCATTACGCGTTCGCCAGCATATTTCGGGTTGTTGTAGACGCGAATCATTTTGGCAACATCAACTACGTGTGCTGTTACGCCCGGAGGTGCAACCTGGGTGAGCAGTGTCTTACGAACGGTATCCGCAGCCACTTCATCACTAACAACAATAATACGGGAGACATTGGTTTCTTTGGTCCAGCGGGTGGCGACCTGACCGTGAATCAGACGGTCGTCGATACGCGCAAGGCCAATAACCATGTAGTCGTTTGGCCCCATTGGTTTTGCCGGAGTTGGAGCCGCTTTTGGTGCTGCGGCAGCGGGTGCTGGCGCGGCTTTTTCAACCGGTTTGGCTTTCAGTGCTTTCACGCCTTCACGGCCTGTTTCTACTGCCAGCGCAACCAGTTCATCAAAGCTCGGGTCATCATCACGGGCCATTAACGTTTCCACGAGCATTGGAATGTTAACGCCTGCAATGACTTCATAATGCTCTTTGTCGACGACAATGCGGCTGGCAGCATTGAACGGGCTGCCTCCCCATGTATCAACGAGAAACAGCACGCCTTTAGTGGTGTCGAGTTTTGCCAACTGAGCGTTGTACTTTTCAATCAGCGTTTCGGCATTTTCACCTGGAACGAAATCGATCCAGCCGACGTTTTCCTGCTCGCCTAACAGCATTTCTGCCGTTTTAAGCAACTGCTCTGCAGCCCAACCATGTGTGCCTATAACAATAGCAATGGTCACTTGCTACCTCCTTTATTATCGTTAACACCTCAACGTGCCAGATGTATTTTTGAATCGTCGTCCACAATCGAATCGATTCAGATAAGGGCTACAACCAAAAACCCCTGCGTTTCGCGATTTATTTTAGATATCGAAAAAATTATTTTATGTGATGAAGATCCGTAATTTAACTTTCGATTATCAGAAATTTCGAAAGGTAAAATATCCTTGTCACATTCGTTTGCAAAGGAAGGTAAATCTTTGCCAAATCAGAGGCGTCTCTGATATGTTTAACTCCCGTTTAATAACCATGGAGTATAGGGCAGTAGCCCGCAGTATGGATCGTCACCGACGTCATTTCAGCATCAGGCCTTTTAACGCCTGCCTTTCTGGCACTCTATGTCGCACCTTTCGTTTGCATTTTGTCGTTACGCCTGCATTATTTCTGGCGTCGAATAGCTATTCCTTAAGCAGGAGCTTGTCATGGAATTCTTAATGGACCCCTCAATTTGGGCGGGGCTACTCACGCTTGTTGTTCTCGAAATTGTGCTGGGTATCGATAACCTGGTCTTCATCGCCATTCTTGCTGACAAACTGCCGCCAAAACAACGCGATAAAGCGCGTTTGCTGGGGTTATCACTGGCGCTGATTATGCGTCTGGGGCTGCTGTCGCTGATTTCATGGATGGTCACGCTGACCAAACCGCTATTTACCGTCATGGATTTCTCCTTCTCCGGACGCGATCTGATTATGTTGTTCGGGGGGATATTCTTGCTGTTCAAAGCAACAACCGAACTGCATGAACGGCTGGAAAACCGCGATCATGATTCCGGCCACGGTAAAGGCTACGCCAGTTTCTGGGTGGTCGTCACACAGATTGTCATCCTTGACGCCGTCTTCTCGTTGGATGCGGTAATTACTGCAGTAGGGATGGTTAACCATCTGCCGGTGATGATGGCTGCGGTAGTGATTGCGATGGCGGTTATGTTGCTGGCATCGAAACCGCTGACGCGATTCGTTAACCAGCACCCCACGGTGGTGGTGCTCTGTCTGAGCTTCCTGTTAATGATTGGTCTGAGTCTGGTGGCAGAAGGTTTCGGTTTCCACATTCCGAAAGGTTACCTGTATGCCGCGATTGGCTTCTCGATCATTATCGAAGTGTTTAACCAGATTGCGCGTCGCAACTTTATTCGTCACCAGTCGACTTTGCCGCTGCGAGCGCGTACTGCCGATGCCATCCTGCGTTTGATGGGCGGGAAACGTCAGGCCAATGTTCAGCACGATGCCGATAACCCGATGCCGATCCCGGAAGGTGCATTTGCCGAAGAAGAACGGTACATGATTAACGGCGTACTGACGCTGGCGTCGCGTTCTCTGCGCGGGATCATGACGCCGCGCGGTGAAATAAGCTGGGTTGACGCTAATCTCGGGGTCGATGAAATCCGCGAGCAACTGCTCTCTTCACCGCACAGTCTGTTCCCGGTATGTCGCGGTGAACTGGATGAAATCATCGGTATCGTACGTGCTAAAGAACTGCTGGTGGCGCTGGAAGAGGGCGTTGATGTGGCGGCGATTGCTTCGGCGTCTCCGGCGATTATCGTCCCGGAAACCCTCGATCCGATCAACCTGCTGGGCGTGCTGCGTCGCGCTCGCGGGAGCTTTGTTATCGTGACCAACGAGTTTGGTGTGGTACAAGGCTTGGTCACGCCGCTGGATGTGCTGGAAGCCATTGCGGGTGAATTCCCGGACGCTGACGAAACGCCGGAAATCATTACCGATGGTAACGGCTGGCTGGTAAAAGGCGGTACAGATTTGCATGCCTTGCAGCAGGCGCTTGATGTTGAGCACCTTGCCGATGACGATGATATCGCGACGGTCGCGGGCCTCGTGATCTCGGCAAATGGTCACATTCCCCGTGTGGGCGATGTGATTGATGTAGGGCCACTGCATATCACCATCCTTGAAGCCAATGATTATCGTGTTGATCTGGTTCGCATTGTTAAAGAGCAACCGGCGCACGATGAAGATGAGTAAGCGTTAACGTAACGACATAATGGGCGTGATATGTCCATTATGCCGGGCGGGCGGCGGTTGGCTGCCCGCCAGCCATTTGGGAAAATCACGTAGCGGCATCGGCTGTGCGTACAAATACCCTTGCAAAATATGCACGCCATGACGGCGCAAATACTTCGCCTGTTCTTGCGTTTCCACGCCCTCCGCCACCAGTTCAATATTCAGTCTTTGCCCCAGCGCGATGATGATATCGGTCACCGTCGAGTTAACCGCGTCAGAACCTATAGCTGCGGTAAATGACTTATCAATTTTCAGCACGTCAGGACGTAATGTTTCAAGCCAGGAAAACGAGCTGTTGCCGGTGCCGAAGTCATCAATCGCCAGTTTGACGTTTTTACGATGCAGCTCGCGGGCAATCCGATAATCAACATCCAGTAAGGCATCGCGTTCGGTGATTTCGAGGATCAGTTGCTGAATCGGGTGAGCGCTAAACCAGTACTGATTGAGATCTTTTATCAGCACACCACGGCGAAAATGGCTGGGTGCGACGTTAATGCCAACATGAAACTGACTACTCATCGGGAAAACATGGCGCTGACGAATGGTTTCTGCCATCACATAGCGGGTCAGTGGCACAATTAAATGATGTTCTTCCGCGATAGGAATAAACACATCCGGTGAAATCCAGCCCTGACGCGGATTATTCCAGCGCAGCAAAATCTCTACACCAATACATTGCTGGCTGCGCGCATTAAGCAAAGGCTGACAGAACAATTCGAACTCATGTTGCGCCAGGCCCAGATTAATTTCGCGGGAAAAGCTCATCCGGTAAGCGGTCGCCAGCCAGGCGATATAGCCCACCAGTAAACTTAGCAGCACCGCCAGCGGTAATTGTGTTGGAAGATAGTGCCATGCCAGCGCCGTAGCCCCCGGACCATTTACGTTAATGGTAAAAGGAAAGCTTTGCGAAGAAACCTGATAGTTTTCATTGTCTTCAGGTTGCGGAAGGGAATCTACCAGCCCATTACCATAGAGCAAATGCCGTTTGTCCACCGTCAGGCTGGCGCTACTGATTTGCGGCAGTTGTGGCTCAAGGAGCATTGCCGTCAGTAAGTCGATGTTAATCATCTCTATGACCCCAGCATTGCTACTGCCCGCTGCAGGCGTCCATTGAATCAAAACCGGACTGCCTTTAATCAGGGCACGGTCGATCGTCAGGCGTAAAAGTGGTTGCGGTGCAGGAAGTTCAGCCAGAATGTCCACGACGGGCACATTGCGATAACCAAAAATGCTGGAGCAATAAAGTGTGCCGTCTTGCACCAGGCCAATGGATCGCACAGTTTGGAGTTTTGCCGCCTGTTTACGTAATGGAAAATGGGCGACAGAGCAGGGCAGACCAATCAGCGGAAGCAAGACTTCGCTACCTGCCTGTAGGGGAAGCAGTACTTTATCTAATTCCTCTACAGCGTGATTGGCGAATTGTACTACCCGTTGTTGATTTAAGTTACGCTGTGAAATAAATCGCACGCTCAGGGTCGAAGCGAGCGTAACGAGTGCGCAAATCGTACAAACAATCATTCGATTACGGCGATAGGTTTTAATGATCCGTTGTGCTTTTTGTATGCGGGCCACCCTGTAAGCGTATGGCGACAAACGCCTGACGCAACAGTGGAAGTGTAGTGGGGAATATTACAGCAGACGAGAAAGCGGGTATAAATTCGCCCATCCGTTGCAGATGGGCGAGTAAGAAGTATTAGTCACACTGGACTTTGATTGCCAGACCACCGCGTGAGGTTTCGCGGTATTTGGCGTTCATGTCCTTACCGGTTTCGTACATCGTTTCGATGACCTTATCCAGCGAGACGCGCGGTGCACTGGTGCGGCGCAGAGCCATCCGTGCGGCGTTAATCGCCTTCACAGAGGCAATGGCATTACGCTCAATGCACGGCACCTGAACCTGCCCTGCAACCGGGTCGCAGGTTAAACCAAGGTTGTGTTCCATGCCAATTTCCGCCGCCACGCAAACCTGTTCCGGGCTACCGCCCAGCAGTTCTGCAAGACCCGCAGCAGCCATTGAACAGGCAACACCCACTTCGCCCTGGCAACCAACTTCCGCACCGGAAATAGAGGCGTTCATTTTATACAATGCACCAATCGCGCCCGCTGCCATAAAGTAACGGGTATAGATGTCTGGGCTGACCGATTCAATAAAGTGGTCATAGTAAGCCAGCACTGCCGGAACGATACCGCAGGCACCGTTGGTTGGCGCAGTTACCACACGACCACCGGCGGCGTTTTCTTCGTTAACTGCCAGCGCAAACATGTTTACCCAGTCAATGACATTCATCGGATCGTTAGACAGTTTATCGCTGGAAACTAACATCCGGCGCAGGGCAGACGCACGACGTGGCACGCGCAGCGGGCCTGGCAGTACACCTTCGGTGTTCATCCCGCGATCGATACATGCCTGCATGGTTTGCCAGACATGCGCGAAATACTCGTCGATCTCTTTCTTGCTGTGCAGCGCCAGTTCGTTCTGCATAGCGAGACCAGACAGCGAATAGCCGGTTTCATTACAGTACGCGAGCAGTTCGGTGGCAGATTTGAACGGATACGGCACGCTCACTTCGTTGGCAGCATCCTGACCAAAGTGTTTTTCATCGACGATAAAACCGCCGCCGATGGAATAATAAGTTTTGCTGTAGACGACTTCATCGCCGTTATAGGCGTGGATTTGCATACCGTTTTCATGCAGCGGCAGGTTGCCGTTATGAAAACGCATCCCGTTGTCGCGCGGGAAATCCACTTCATGCCGTCCCTGTGCCAGCAGCAGACGTTCGCGCTCTTTTACGTCGCGAATAAAACTGGGAATACTGTCGATATCCACGGTGGCAGGTTCGTTACCTGCAAGACCCATAATAATGGCGATATCGGTGTGGTGGCCTTTACCCGTCAGCGACAGTGAACCATAAATGTCCACGGCAACGCGAGTAACGCTATCCAGTAAGCCTTTTTCGACCAGATCATCGACGAACTGTTTACCCGCCTTCATAGGCCCTACGGTATGGGAAGATGAGGGACCAATCCCCACCTTAAACATGTCGAATAGACTAATCACGATAATACTCCTGACAAGGTGACTGGACTTCCAGTAACGAACTAATAACAGCGCATAGTGTAAGAGGGAACGCGGCGACTGGCTTAACTATTCACATGAATTAAACTAATCAAAAACCGCGATTTAACTAATATTGCGATGATTGTCTCAAGTAGTGTTTTGTAGATGTAAAGATAAGTATAGTCAGGGGTTCACACCAATTTGCAGCGCCAGCTCACGAATTATGCCTGCGGTCATTCCCCATACAAAATACTGTTCGTACCAGGACAGCCATACCCGATGTGAATCGCCACGGCGGTAGATATCTAAAGGGTGATAACGACCCAGATGTAATGCCTGGGCGAGCGGCATTTCAAACACCGCCGAGACTTCATCTTCACTGGCGCGATACGGCAGATCGGGCGGGATAATGCCGACCACTGGGGTTACCTGATAGCCAGTTACGCTATCGACGGGCGGCAGCACGCCGATAACTTCAACGGCGGAAGGCGGTATAGCGACCTCTTCTTCAGCTTCGCGCAGCGCGGCGGCGATAACTGATGCGTCCGTGTCATCGACTGCACCTCCAGGGAATGCCACTTGTCCAGCGTGTTTACGCAGATGAATTGAACGCTGAGTCAGCAACAACCCCGGTTGCGGTCGACGGACGATGGGGATTAACACGGCAGCCTGACGATGATTTAGGGTTTCCCGGTTAATTTGCGGGCGCAAAAGTTGAAAGCGAGATAAAAAATCATCAAGCGTCAGGCTACGGTATTCCACGTCTTACTTCTCCAGTTGGCGTAATATCTTATTAACTTTATCAAAAGTTTCCTGATATTCCGCTTCTTCCTGGCTATCGGCGACAATTCCACCGCCCGCAGAGCAGTATATTTGTCCGTTAATGGCAGTCAGCGTGCGGATAGTAATGCTGGTATCCATGTTGCCGCAAAAGCTCAAATAGCCAATGCTGCCGCACCAGGCATTACGTCGCTGCGGTTCCAGTTCGTCGATAATTTCCATAGCCCGTACTTTCGGAGCCCCGGTTATTGAGCCACCAGGAAAAGCTGCGCGCAGCAGATCGCTGGCGTGTAACTGTTCTGGTAGTCGCGCCGTTATAGTGCTGACCAGATGATGCACGGCAGGGAAGGGTTCCACCACGAAGAGCTCTGGTACTTTTACCGAACCGGCTACGGCAACACGACCGATATCATTACGCATTAAATCGACAATCATCAGATTTTCGGCACGATCTTTCGCTGAGTTCGCCAGTTTTTCTGCTTGTTTGCTATCTTCCTGAGGATCGGGCAGGCGTGGTAGCGTGCCTTTAATCGGGCGGGTCTGGATTTCACTATTATCACAAAGAATAAACCGCTCTGGCGAAAGGCTTAAAATTGCACCCTGTTCAAGACGTAAAAAAGCGCTAAATGGCGCGCGGTTGGCCTGATTAAGCTGAAGGAATGCCTGCCATTCATCGCCAGAATAGGTCGCATGAAAACGCTGGGCGAGATTCACCTGATAGCAATCACCGCTGTGCAGATATTCCTGTACCTGGCGAAATTTTTCGCCGTACTGCTCGTGGGTCATATTGGATTGCCAGTCGGAAGTGAGCGTGAAATTTTCCTGCGGCGAGAATTGCTGGCTTTCCAGCCAGGCCCGACGGGCATTGACATCATTATGACTCAGCAAAGAAACTGTATGACGCTGGTGGTCGACAATGAGCGCCCAATCGTAGATACCCACTGCCATATCCGGCAGAACGATATCTTGTTCCGCAATTTCTGGCAGTGACTCAAAACGGCGGCCCAGATCGTAGCCAAACAACCCCAGTGCGCCGCCCTGAAATGGCAAATCTTCGTTATGCGTTGGGCGAATGTCTGCGCGATCCAGCACCTGCTGGAGCACCTGTAGCGGGTCATCAGTGGTCGTTGTGCGTTTTTCGCTTTCACTAACAACGGTTTCTTTACCTAAAGTGGTTAAAGTGCAAATCGGATCGGCGACCACAATATCAAAGCGGCTATACGGATGATCGGCATAGCCGGAGTGTAAAAGCATCGCCCACGGCAGGTGGCTTAAGCGGGAGAAATAAAATTCAGCGGCGTCCTGACGCCAGGGTAAAGTAATCACAGCGGGAGATAACGTCTTCATCAGTCCTGACTCTACTGGCTATGTGCCGGGTAGCATGAAATAATTAGCGCCAACAATTTAGCAGGAGTTAACAATGTTTGCAGGTTTACCTTCACTCACCCATGAACAGCAGCAAAAAGCTGTCGAGCGGATCCAGGAACTGATGGCACAAGGGATGAGTAGCGGCCAGGCAATCGCGCTGGTGGCAGAAGAGCTGCGTGCCAACCACTCCGGCGAGCTAATCGTGGCGCGTTTTGAGGATGAAGACGAGTAACACACTAATCCGTATCGATTTCGTTATAGAAGCCGATGATCATTTGATTGTGAGAAAAAGGACGCTTTTTATATGTGATTAAAAGCGTCCTGACCCATTTATGCTGATATAAATTTAACTCAGACCAGTGCTTTTAGTT
>NZ_JBQZXC010000115.1:0-10829 GCF_053555815.1 Shigella sp. SIG6
CGTAAATGCTTGTTAATTAACAAATTATATCTTCTATATATTTTTATTGTTTATAGATGGCTATTTCGGTAAAAATGCATTTTCAGAATATCAACCAGCGGTAAATCGAAGTAAAGGGAGTGAATTGTTTGGTAATTAGGCGAGTAGACAGGAGAGTCCCCGCATTGACCAGCTAAGGCAAGCCAGATGCGGGTTGATACGATCGAACCAGTCGTCTGAGGGGCTTAAAACGTAGTCTTAGAAAATCCAGTCATCTCTTCCAGGCCCATTTCGCGCCCCAGCGCGGTCATTGGGTGCACAACCACCAGTCCGCGAACACTTTTCTTCAGCTTGCCCATATCAGCCTGCTCTTTTTTGGTAATTGCGCGCTGGAACGGCATCTTCATCAGCTTCTGTGCTTCTTTACTCAGTTTTTGGCTATGAACCTCACGCAGGCGAGCAATTTCTGCTTCCAGCGTGGCTTTCTCTTTTTCCAGCTCGGCATATTTGTCTGCGGCTTCAACCAGCGACAGATCGGCCTGCTGGTGGCGGATGGCGTCCAGGCGATCGCTGAGACGTTTGATTTCGTTTTTTTCGACTTCTTTCATGTGATGGCTTCTGATAAAGATAAATTTATAGCCCCTAGTATGCGCGACCAGGTGCTTTGTTCACAACTGATGACATTGTAATAGTTCTGCAACGTAATCATTAACATGCTCAAAAACTACGCAATTCGTTGATTAATTAAGAAATCTATAGAAAAAGATAATAAACAGCAGCGGATGATTATTGAGGATTCAGCACGTTTTCCTTAATGTCATCTTTACCGGGAACCTAAACTAAAATTGGCGGCCGCGCATTCCCGGCGCGGGGTAATACGGAGATATCATCATGGGCAAATTAGGTGAAAACGTTCCGCTTCTTATCGATAAAGCCGTAGATTTCATGGCATCAAGCCAGGCGTTCCGGGAGTATCTGAAAAAACTTCCTCCCCGTAACGCGATTCCGTCCGGAATACCCGATGAAAGCGTGCCGTTATATCTACAACGTCTGGAGTATTATCGTCGGCTTTATCGGCCGAAGCAGGTAGAGGGGCAGTAAGCAGACGTTGCTTACTTTTGAAAGGCTTTTTTTAAGCTGATTTTGGAAATCAGCTCAGTCAGTGAAAGGACCATTGTTGATCGCACTGCCTGTTGATAGCGCTGAATTTGCATTGCATACAAACTGGAGTCTGCTGGTTCAAACTGTGGCGGCGGTGGTAACGCCGCCACGCAGTGCAGTTCACCAAAGGGTCCAAGGATTTCGTCGTCGGTAAAGGCGTACTCGTTGCCGTCGTGATTTAGCTCTTCACGCAATGCCATCAGCAGTTCCGCATCTTCGTATTCCTGGCGGTTAATGACGCCCAACCCGTAAATGAGTTTTAAACGCACAGAAAGATCGCCCAGCGGACCGTCGCCGTCGAGTAACGGTTCTACAGCATACTTCACCGCGTAATCGTCTTTGCGGAATACCTGAAGCACCAGAAGATTTACCGCCTCGGTCAAAAGCTCGACGGCGGTGATCAGAAAGCTTCGCACGGTTTTGCCAGCATTCAGACGCTCAAGCACACGGTTTTCAAAGGCCTGGGTTTGTTCCATTGTTGCCTGCATATCTGACAATCTGTTATTCGGGCGCAGGGTGTCCTGCGCCTGGTCCACCATTATTGCATTGCTTTATAAGCGGTTACCGCCTCGGATACAACCTCGCTGTTGGCATCAAGACCGGAAATCTGTGCCAGCGCCGCCTGCGGACCTTTGTCAGCGATCAGTGCTGCCAGTTCCTGAGCCTGCGGATCATCTTCACTGCGGAAGTGCATTGCACCAGCAATCCCCTGAATCAGATTCTTGTGCGGAAGGCTGTATTCCAGCGTACCGAGCAGTGGCTTGATCAGACGGTCGCCAGCACTCAGTTTACGCAGCGGCTGACGGCCTACGCGCTCTACATCATCTTTCAGATACGGGTTCTCAAAACGACCGAGGATTTTCTGGATGTACGCCGCATGTTTGTCTGCGTCAAAGCCGTAGCGCTTGATCAGTACCGCACCACTTTCTTCCATCGCACCTTTTACCACCGCGCGGATTTTCTCGTCGAGAATAGCGTCACGAATGGTCTGATGACCGGCCAGTTTTCCGAGGTACGCGGTTATAGCATGACCCGTGTTCAGGGTGAAGAGTTTACGTTCGACAAATGCCATCAGGTTGTCGGTTAACTCCATGCCTGGGATGTTCGGCAGTGCGCCTTTGAACTGCGTTTTATCGACAATCCATTCGCTGAAAGTTTCTACCGTCACTTCCAGCGGATCGTTAGTTGCCGAAGCCGAAGGCGGTACGATGCGGTCAACGGCGGAATCGACAAAGCCAACGTGCTCTTCTACCCACGCTTTGGCGTCTTCCGGCAGGGCGTTCATCACATGACCTTTCAGCTGCGTGGTGCCGCGTACCATGTTTTCACAGGCGATGATGTTCAGCGGGGATTCATTACCTTGTTCTTTGCGTTTCACCAGCCCTTTGGCGATAGCCGGAGCAATACGTTCCAGCACAACCGGGCCAACGGCGGTAGTGACTAAATCGACCTGAGCAATCAGATCAACGACATCATCACCAATGCTGCTGACAGCATTGACGCCGGAAACGGTATCTACCTGCTCGGTTTCACCGACCACATGAACCTGATAGCTATGACGGGCATTCAGGGCATCAAGTACCACCTGATTGACATCGGCAAACGTCAGTTGGATACCCGCGTCTGCCAGCAGTTTACCGATAAAGCCACGACCGATATTACCTGCGCCAAAATGTAATGCTTTCATAGTATTAACCTTCATCAATGTTTTTACCCGAGAGGGCTGGGGTGAGGCTTTTCCCTCACCCAAACCCTCTCCGTGAGGAGAGGGTAGGATTGGATTACTTACGACCTGCCAGCAGTTCCAGCACTTCATCCACGCTGGTGGTGTGTGCCAGACGCTCGATGACGGACTCATCATCCAGTGCATTGGTCAGGCTGGTGATAACCTGAATGTGCTCGTTGTTACGGGCTGCAATACCAATCACCAGACGGGCAATGTCATCTTCTTCTTCACCGAAGCGCACGCCTTCCGGGTACTGGCAGAACACCACGCCCGTTTTCAGTACGCGATCTTTCGCTTCAACCGTACCGTGTGGCACCGCGATAGACTCACCCAGATAAGTCGGGGTCAGTTTTTCACGATCCAGCATCGCCTGAACGTATTCCGGCTCAACGTAACCGCCTTTCACCAGCTGCTCGCCAGCAAAACGAATCGCTTCTTCTTTGGTTGCTGCTTTGCGACCGAGGAAGATGTTCTCCGCGCCCAGTTTGAACAGGTTAGCACTGGAATCGTCAAAGCTGTCTTTCAGACTGTCTTTCACTTTCACTTCGTTTTCAGTATGGCGCTGGGCAGCAACGAGACGTTCGGTTAGGCTGGTGTACAGGCCGCTGTCGAGGAAGTTGGTCAGCGAAATATGCTGTGCCTGCGGAACCTGGCGCATAGCGCGTTCGGTCAGGTCACGGTGAGTGATGACGAGGTCCACATCTGGCGGCAGGTTGTTGATCGCGCTGTTAGTGACCGAAATCTGCGACAGACCTGCATCCTGAATTTTCTTACGCAGCACGCCTGCGCCCATCGCACTTGAACCCATACCGGCGTCACAGGCAACGATGATTTTACGTACGTGGCTCAGGTCGTTAGTCACATCGCCCGCAGATAGCGGAGATGTGCCTTTAGACTCAGCTTTCATGTCCTGCATACGACGAGTTGCTGCTTCAATATCATCTTCTTCTTTCACTTTGCTGGTTTTCAGCAAAATAGCAGAGACAACGAAGGAGACAGCCATCGCCGCACACACACCCGCGATGTTAGCGAAATAAGCACCTTTTGGTGTCATCGCCAGTACAGCAAGGATAGAACCCGGAGATGCCGGAGAAACCAGACCACCGCCCAGGATAGTCAGCGTGAACACGCCAGTCATACCGCCGAGGATGACTGCGAGGATCAGACGCGGATTCATCAGCACATACGGGAAGTAGATTTCGTGGATACCACCCAGGAAGTGGATGATTGCCGCACCGCCCGCAGACTGTTTAGCGCTACCACGACCAAAGAACATGTACGCCAGCAGCACGCCCATACCTGGACCTGGGTTAGCTTCAATCAGGAAGAAGATTGATTTACCCAGTTCATGGGACTGCTGAATACCCAGCGGCGAGAAGATACCGTGGTTAATGGCGTTGTTGAGGAACAGGATTTTCGCCGGTTCAACAAAGATAGACGCCAGCGGCAGCATGTCATGGACAACCATGAAGTTAACGCCCGCAGCCAGCATTTTGGACAGGGCTTCAACAATCGGGCCAATGCCGAGGAATGCCAGAATAGCGAGGATCATCCCGATGATGCCTGCGGAGAAGTTATTCACCAGCATCTCAAAACCGGATTTGATCTTACCGTCTACCCAGCGGTCGAAGTGCTTAATGCACCAGCCGCCCAGCGGACCTGCAATCATAGAACCGAGGAACATCGGCATGTCTGCGCCGACGATAACGCCCATGGTGGTAATGGCACCGACTACGCCGCCACGTTCGCCGCCTACCAGCTTACCACCGGTATAACCGATCAGCAGCGGTAGGAGATAAGTGATCATCGGCCCGACCAGCTTCGCCAGCGTCTCGTTCGGTAACCACCCTGTTGGAATAAATAACGCGGTGATGATACCCCACGCGATAAACGCGCCGATATTTGGCATCACCATGTTGCTGAGGAAACGACCAAAGCTTTGCACTTTGATCTTAATATCGGATGACATAAAAACACCCCTTCTTATGTTTGCTGTCGCGCAGGCTGGAAGCCCGAGGTTTTTTGTTAATGTGGCGGCAGAGGTAGCCGGACCTTGTAGATACTGCGAAATCTGGCACTGAATCGGTTAACTGTCCAGTCGACGGGCTTTTGTGTGATATCAGTCACATAAATATAGGGGGTAGAGAGGTAATTGATGTGACGCTCATCACAAAACGCCTGTGTAAAAAAGAAACAAGGCGGTGATTTTCGCTAAAAATGGCATTTAAATGTGAGTAATGTCACATTTTTGTTTTGATGGTTTGTTGAATCTTTGTGATCTGAATCACAAGATATTTTCTTACGGCGTTCACCTGATGTGATCTACAGCATGTTATGCCTTCGTCATACAATCGTTATGTAACTAAGCAACTCATCACCTCTAAAAATTATTCTTTGGTGTTATGGCGAGAATCGCGAACCCGGATTATTGTCAAAATATCAGCCTGACTCCCTTCTGGCTGCCAGCCAAAAAACAACACTGATAAACGTGAATCCGAGGCAGATATGTTTCTAAACTATTTCGCGTTGGGAGTGCTGATCTTCGTCTTTCTGGTGATTTTTTATGGAATCATCGCGATACATGACATCCCTTATCTGATTGCCAAAAAGCGCAATCACCTCCATGCCGACGCTATTCATACGGCGGGCTGGGTGAGCCTGTTTACTCTGCATGTTATCTGGCCGTTTCTGTGGATCTGGGCGACGCTCTATCAACCGGAGCGTGGCTGGGGTATGCAGTCACATGTTGCGTCGCAGGAGAAAGCGACTGAACCGGAAATCGCCGCACTTTCTGACCGAATTTCCCGGCTGGAGCATCAACTCGCCGCCGAGAAAAAGACTGACTATTCCACGTTCCCGGAGATCTAATTATGGATCTATTGATTGTTTTAACTTACGTGGCGCTGGCGACGGCGGCGCTGGGAGGCGTGTTTCTGGTGAGTGGTTTGATTTTGTTGATGAACTACAACCACCCTTACACTTTTACCGCGCAAAAGGCAGTGATAGCGATCCCTATCACGCCACAGGTGACGGGAATTGTTACTGAAGTCACTGACAAGAATAATCAGCTTATTCAAAAGGGCGAGGTGCTTTTTAAGCTCGACCCGGTTCGTTACTAGGCGCGAGTTGACAGACTTCAGGCTGACCTGATGACGGCGACGCATAATATAAAGACGCTGCGTGCGCAGCTCACTGAAGCGCAGGCCAACACCACCCAGGTTTCAGCGGAGCGCGACCGTCTGTTTAAAAATTATCAACGTTACCTGAAAGGCAGCCAGGCGGCGGTGAATCCGTTCTCGGAACGTGACATCGACGATGCGCGGCAAAATTTCCTCGCGCAGGATGCGTTAGTGAAAGGCTCGGTGGCGGAGCAGGCGCAGATCCAGAGTCAGCTCGACAGTATGGTCAACGGCGAGCAATCGCAGATTGTGAGCTTAAGAGCGCAACTTACTGAAGCAAAATATAATCTTGAGCAGACTGTTATTCGCGCACCAAGCAATGGCTACGTCACTCAGGTACTGATCCGCCCAGGTACATACGCAGCTGCCTTGCCGCTGCGTCCGGTGATGGTCTTCATCCCCGAGCAAAAACGGCAAATTGTCGCCCAATTTCGGCAAAACTCGCTGTTACGTCTGAAACCTGGCGATGATGCGGAAGTGGTGTTTAACGCGCTACCTGGGCAGGTGTTCCACGGCAAATTGACTAGTATTTTACCTGTCGTGCCAGGCGGTTCTTATCAGGCGCAGGGGGTATTGCAATCATTAACGGTCGTTCCCGGCACGGACGGTGTGCTGGGAACCATTGAACTGGACCCTAACGATGATATCGATGCCTTACCCGACGGCATCTACGCCCAGGTGGCGGTTTACTCCGACCATTTCAGCCATGTTTCGGTGATGCGGAAAGTGCTGCTAAGAATGACCAGTTGGATGCATTATCTTTATTTGGATCATTGAGACTTATATCACCTGTGTTTTGCGTGAGCCTGAGCCATACTGATATTTTTCCTCGCACAAAGGACTCGGCATGAAACTCGTCGGTAGCTACACCAGCCCGTTTGTACGCAAACTTTCTATTCTGTTGTTAGAAAAGGGCATAACTTTCGAATTTATTAATGAACTGCCCTATAACGCGGATAACGGCGTGGCGCAATTTAACCCGTTAGGGAAAGTGCCGGTGCTGGTGACCGAAGAGGGCGAATGCTGGTTTGATTCGCCGATCATCGCTGAATATATTGAGTTAATGAATGTCGCTCCGGCGATGTTGCCGCGCGATCCGCTGGAGTCGTTGCGGGTGCGCAAAATTGAGGCGCTGGCGGATGGCATTATGGATGCAGGGCTGGTATCGGTGCGTGAACAGGCGCGTCCGGCGGCGCAGCAGTCTGAAGATGAATTGTTACGCCAGCGGGAGAAAATCAACCGCAGTCTGGATGTGCTGGAAGGATATCTGGTCGATGGCACACTCAAAACCGATACGGTCAATCTGGCGACTATCGCCATTGCCTGTGCTGTCGGATATCTCAATTTCCGCCGCGTTGCGCCAGGTTGGTGTGTCGACCGCCCACACTTAGTCAAACTGGTCGAAAACCTGTTTAGCCGCGAAAGTTTTGCTCGCACCGAACCGCCAAAGGCTTGATGCGCGATATGTCCTCCTGACCCATCTCACGTTACAATCCGTGGTTATGTTAAACGCCCTTCTCCGTGTGAGAGGGCCTTGATCAGCCAGGTTTCCTATGACAACCGAAACGCGTTCCCTCTATAGTCAACTTCCGGCTATTGATCGCTTATTGCGCGATAGCTCCTTCCTTTCTTTGCGTGATACTTATGGTCACACCCGCGTGGTGGAATTGTTGCGTCAGATGCTCGACGAAGCGCGAGAAGTGATTCGTGGCAGCCAGACGCTGCCTGCGTGGTGTGAAAACTGGGCGCAAGAAGTCGATGCCCGGTTGACGAAAGAGGCGCAGAGCGCGCTGCGTCCGGTGATCAACCTGACGGGAACCGTGCTGCATACCAACCTTGGGCGAGCTTTACAGGCGGAAGCCGCGGTGGAAGCCGTTGCGCAGGCTATGCGTTCGCCAGTGACCCTCGAGTACGATCTGGACGACGCCGGACGCGGACATCGCGATCGGGCGCTGGCGCAGCTGCTGTGCCGTATTACGGGGGCGGAAGATGCCTGTATCGTCAATAACAATGCGGCGGCGGTGTTATTGATGTTGGCGGCCACTGCCAGCGGGAAAGAGGTGGTGGTATCTCGCGGCGAACTGGTGGAGATTGGCGGCGCGTTTCGTATTCCCGATGTTATGCGTCAGGCAGGCTGCACCCTACACGAAGTAGGGACCACCAACCGCACGCACGCGAATGATTATCGTCAGGCGGTGAATGAAAATACCGCACTGTTGATGAAAGTACATACCAGTAACTACAGCATTCAGGGGTTCACCAAAGCGATAGACGAAGCTGAACTGGTGGCGCTCGGCAAAGAGCTGGATGTTCCAGTGGTGACTGATTTAGGCAGTGGCTCGCTGGTCGATCTTAGCCAGTACGGTTTGCCGAAAGAGCCAATGCCGCAGGAGTTGATTGCGGCGGGCGTCAGTCTGGTGAGCTTCTCCGGCGACAAGTTGTTAGGCGGGCCGCAGGCAGGGATTATCGTTGGTAAAAAAGAGATGATCGCCCGCCTGCAAAGCCACCCGCTGAAGCGTGCATTACGCGCGGATAAAATGACCCTCGCGGCGCTGGAAGCCACGTTGCGTCTTTATTTACACCCTGAAGCTCTGAGTGAAAAATTACCGACCCTGCGCCTGCTTACCCGCAGCGCAGAGGTCATTCAAATCCAGGCACAACGTTTACAGGCTCCCCTTGTCGCACATTACGGCGCGGAGTTTGCGGTACAGGTTATGCCATGTCTTTCGCAGATTGGCAGTGGTTCGCTGCCGGTTGATCGCCTGCCGAGCGCGGCATTAACGTTTACACCCCATGATGGACGCGGTAGCCACCTTGAGTCATTAGCCGCCCGCTGGCGTGAATTGCCAGTGCCGGTGATTGGTCGTATTTATGACGGACGATTGTGGCTGGATTTACGCTGCCTTGAAGATGAGCAACGGTTTTTGGAGATGTTGTTGAAATGATTATTGCGACTGCCGGACACGTTGACCACGGCAAAACAACCTTATTGCAGGCGATTACTGGCGTAAATGCTGACCGTCTGCCGGAAGAAAAAAAGCGCGGCATGACCATCGATCTCGGCTATGCCTACTGGCCGCAGCCGGATGGCCGCGTGCCTGGTTTTATCGACGTTCCCGGTCATGAAAAGTTTCTTTCCAACATGCTGGCGGGCGTTGGTGGTATCGATCACGCGCTGTTGGTGGTGGCGTGCGATGACGGCGTGATGGCACAGACCCGTGAGCATCTGGCGATTTTGCAGCTGACCGGTAACCCGATGCTGACAGTGGCGCTGACCAAAGCCGATCGCGTGGACGAAGCGCGTGTTGATGAGGTTGAACGCCAGGTAAAGGAGGTTCTGCGGGAATACGGTTTTGCTGAGGCAAAACTGTTTATCACCGCAGCAACCGAAGGTCGGGGAATTGATGCCCTGCGCGAGCATCTGCTTCAGTTGCCGGAACGCGAGCACGCCAGCCAACATAGTTTCCGCCTCGCGATTGACCGCGCATTTACCGTAAAAGGTGCCGGGCTGGTCGTCACCGGTACGGCGTTAAGCGGGGAAGTGAAGGTAGGCGATTCACTCTGGCTGACTGGTGTAAATAAACCGATGCGTGTACGTGCGCTGCATGCGCAAAACCAGCCAACAGAAACCGCCAATGCCGGGCAGCGTATCGCGCTTGACATCGCGGGTGATGCGGAAAAAGAGCAGATTAACCGTGGCGACTGGCTGCTTGCCGATGTGCCGCCAGAGCCGTTCACACGGGTGATTGTCGAGCTTCAAACCCATGCACCGCTGACCCAGTGGCAGCCGCTGCATATTCACCACGCCGCCAGCCACGTCACGGGACGCGTTTCACTGCTGGAAGATAACTTTGCTGAACTGGTCTTCGACACCCCGTTATGGCTGGCAGATAACGACCGCCTGGTATTGCGCGATATCTCTGCCCGCAACACGCTGGCCGGAGCGCGCGTCGTGATGCTTAACCCGCCGCGTCGCGGTAAACGTAAACCAGAGTATCTGCAATGGCTGGCTTCCCTCGCCAGGGCACAGAATGATAGCGAAGCGTTAGCCGTTCACCTGCAACGCGGCGCGGTTAATCTTCCTGATTTCGCCTGGGCGCGCCAGCTCAACGGCGAAGGGATGCGCGAACTGCTGCAACAGCCTGGCTATATTCAGGCTGGTTATAGCTTGTTGAATGCGCCGGTTGCCGCTCGCTGGCAACGGAAAATTCTCGACACATTAGCGACTTATCATGAGCAACATCGCGATGAACCTGGGCCTGGGCGCGAACGTCTGCGACGTATGGCGTTGCCAATGGAAGATGAAGCGCTAGTACTGTTGCTGATTGAAAAGATGCGCGAAAGCGGCGACATCCTCAGTCATCACGGTTGGCTGCATCTGCCGGATCACAAAGCGGGCTTCAGCGAAGAGCAGCAGGCCATCTGGCAAAAAGCAGAGCCGCTGTTTGGTGACGAGCCGTGGTGGGTGCGTGATCTGGCAAAAGAGACGGGTACCGACGAGCAGGCAATGCGCCTGACGCTACGCCAGGCGGCGCAGCAAGGAATAATTACCGCGATCGTCAAAGATCGTTATTACCGTAACGATCGGATTGTCGAATTTGCCAATATGATCCGCGATCTCGATCAGGAGTGTGGTTCAACCTGCGCGGCGGATTTCCGCGATCGCTTAGGCGTAGGCCGAAAGCTGGCAATTCAGATTCTGGAATATTTTGACCGCATTGGCTTTACGCGTCGTCGTGGAAATGATCATTTATTGCGCGACGCATTATTATTTCCGGAAAAAT
>NZ_JBQZXC010000116.1:0-10829 GCF_053555815.1 Shigella sp. SIG6
TAGCGTGCTGATATGGCTCAGTTGGTAGAGCGCACCCTTGGTAAGGGTGAGGTCCCCAGTTCGACTCTGGGTATCAGCACCACTTTTTAGGTTAAAGTTCGGCAGATTAGAAAAGAATTTGTCTGGCGGCAGTAGCGCGGTGGTCCCACCTGACCCCATGCCGAACTCAGAAGTGAAACGCCGTAGCGCCGATGGTAGTGTGGGGTCTCCCCATGCGAGAGTAGGGAACTGCCAGACATCAAATAAAACAAAAGGCTCAGTCGGAAGACTGGGCCTTTTGTTTTATCTGTTGTTTGTCGGTGAACACTCTCCCGAGTAGGACAAATCCGCCGGGAGCGGATTTGAACGTTGCGAAGCAACGGCCCGGAGGGTGGCGGGCAGGACGCCCGCCATAAACTGCCAGACATCAAATCAAGCGAAAGGCCATCCGAAAGGATGGCCTTTTTGCTTTTCGAACTAACATTCAATTAATGGATTACCTGCGATAAAAATGCCCTCGTACGCTCTGATTTAGGATGCGCAAAAAATTCATCAGGTGTAGCTTGTTCCACTATCTCCCCACGATCCATAAAAATTACCCGGTCAGCGACGGTACGTGCAAACCCCATCTCATGTGTTACACACAACATTGTCATACCCGACTGCGCCAGCCCAATCATCGTATCCAGCACCTCTTTCACCATCTCCGGATCGAGCGCCGACGTTGGTTCATCAAACAACATAATTTTCGGCTTCATACACAGCGAACGCGCAATGGCAACGCGTTGCTGCTGACCACCTGAAATCTGTCCGGGAAACTTATGCGCATGTTCGGCAATTCTCACCCGCTCAAGGTAATGCATCGCCAGAGCTTCAGCCTCTTTCTTAGGCATCTTGCGTACCCAAATCGGTGCCAGGGTACAGTTCTGTAAAACGGTCAGATGAGGGAAGAGATTGAAATGCTGAAATACCATTCCCACTTCCTGCCTGACGCGCTCAATATTGCGGATATCTTCATTAAGTTCGATGCCATCTACGACAATCCGTCCCTGTTGATGTTCTTCCAGATGATTAATACAACGAATGGTTGTCGATTTACCGGAACCAGAAGGGCCACACAGAACGATCCGTTCTCCCGGTTGCACGGTTAAATTTATATTTTTCAAAACATGGAATTGTCCATACCATTTATGGACGTTTTCCAGCGTAATCATCGCGTTAGCAGGTTGCAGTAAAATTTGGCTCATAGTGTCCTCAATGCGGTGTACGCCCGGTGTTAAAACGTTTTTCCAGATGTTGGCTATAACGTGACATGCTGAAACAAAAGATCCAGTAGATCAGCGCGGCGAAAACATACCCTTCTGTCGACATACCCAACTAGGCGGGATCAACGGTTGCCTGCTGAACGCTACTGAAAAGATCGAACAAGCCGATGATGATCACCAGGCTGGTATCTTTGAAGAGTGCGATGATGGTATTTACCAGCCCAGGAATTACCAGCTTCAACGCCTGTGGCAGAATAACCAGCCCCTGAGTTTTCCAGTAACCCAACGCCAGCGACTCTGCCGCTTCATATTGCCCTTTAGGCAGCGCCTGTAATCCACCTCGCACGACTTCCGCAACATATGCTGACTGAAACAGGATCACGCCAACCAGCGCGCGGATCAGTTTGTCGATACTGGTGCCTTCTGCCATAAACAACGGCAGCATGACCGAAGACATAAACAATACGGTAATCAGCGGTACGCCGCGCCAGAACTCGATAAAAATGACCGATAAGATACGCACAATCGGCATATGGGAGCGGCGACCTAATGCCAGTAAGATCCCCCACGGTAGCGCCCCCGCAATCCCAACGGATGCAATAATTAAAGTTAGCGTCAGCCCGCCCCATTGCCGGGTTTCAACCCGCTCAAGACCAAAAAAACCGCCATACATCAGCCACCAGACAATCAGTGGGTAAATCACCGCCCAGGCCGCAATATAGCGACCGCGATGCGGGAGTATTTTCCAGAACATTGGTGCGATCGATACAAGCCCAATCAGTAATGCGAGGTTAATTCGCCAGCGTTGGTCGTGTGGGTAAAGCCCATACATAAACTGACCAAATCGTTTGTGAATGAAGACCCAACAGGCACCGGCTTTTGTGCAGTCAGCACGCGTTGAGCCAACCCAATTAGCCTGCAAAAATGCCCAGTTCAGCAACGGTGGGATCAGTTCCCACATCAACCATATGCAGCCAATAGTCAGCAGGCTATTGCTCCAGCTGGAGAACAGATTTTTTCGCACCCACACCATCGCGCGGCTTGAGTTATGGCTCGCCGGGCGCGAGGGCTGAGACAGCAATACTTTTGTCATCATGACTCCTTAGCGTTCAACGATCGCGATGCGGCGGTTATAGATATTCATCAGCAGCGAGATAGTCAGGCTGATAATCAGATAGACCGACATGGTCATGGCTATCGTCTCGATGGCTTGCCCCGTCTGGTTCAGCACGGTGCCAGCAAACAGCGAAACCATATCGGGATAGCCAATAGCGGCGGCAAGAGAGGAGTTTTGACGATGTTGAGATACTGGCTGGTTAACGGCGGAATAATTACTCGCAGTGCCTGGGGAATAATGACCTGGCGTAGCGTAACCGGGTTGGGTAACCCCAGTGACCGAGCCGCTTCATGTTGACCATAAGGCACTGCCTGGATCCCAGCGCGGATAATCTCGGCGATAAATGCAGAGGTATAAACCGAAAGTGCCAGCGTTAAGGCTGCCAGTTCAGGAATTAAAACCATTCCGCCGCGGAAGTTAAAGCCTTGTAGGGCTGGGACATCCCAGTGTAGTGCTGCGCCAAAAAGCCATTGCGCCAGTAAAGGCAAACCAATGATCAACACTGCGGCGATCGGCCAGGAGCGGCGCAGTTGTCCGGTCTTTATCTGGTATGTTTTATTAAAGCGGAATAGCCCAACAGAAAGGACTATAGCCATAACAACAGCCAGGATAAACGCAATAAATCCGTCTCCCAGCTGCGGTGACGGAATATAAAGCCCACGATTGCTCAAAAAGGCCAGATCAAACGCGCTCACAGCTTGGCGTGGTCCGGGCAAATTGCGCAACACGGCAAAGTACCAGAAGAAGATTTGCAATATTACGGAAGATCTCAATATAAATTGTGGAAAGCTTTCGTAACAGCCAGTTATCCGAAAGTCTCGCCAGACCGATAAAGAAGCCCAAAACAGAAGCGAACACAATACACAATACAGAAACCAGTAGCGTATTGAGTAAGCCGACAATAAAAACGCGTCCGTAGGTGTCGCCCTGCTGGTAATCGATCAAATGCTGGACAATACCGAAGCCAGCGCCGCGATCCAGAAAGGCAAAACCTGAAGTAATGCCACGATTATTGAGATTCGTTACAGTGTTTTGAAATAACCAACCAACAATGCCGACAACAGCAACAACGGCAAGGATCTGGAATAACCAGGCACGAACCGTAGGGTTGGCAAAGGAGAGTGAGCCTTTAACGGTTGAGCGGCGATGAGACATAGAAACCTCGGAAAGCATAACGCTGAAGAGAGCGCCGCCGTAGCGACGCTCGTTACCTCACACCGACTTAACGCACGGGCGGCGCGTACTGAATACCGCCGTTATTCCAGAGATTATTTTGCCCACGTTTAATTTTCAGCGGGCTTTCTGAACCTACGTTACGCTCAAAAATTTCCGAGTAGTTACCCACCTGTTTGATGATGTTATAGGCCCATTTATTATCCAACTTCAGATCCTTGCCGTAATCGCCTTCTTTACCCAACAGATGTGCCATATCAGGCGTTGCTGGATTAGCCGCTTTTTCATCGACGTTCTGGGAATTGATGCCCATCTCTTCAGCATTTAGCATGGCGAAAAGCGTCCAGCGTACAATCGAGAACCATTCATCATCGCCACGACGAACTACCGGCCCAAGCGGTTCTTTAGAGATAACCTCCGGTAAGACAATCCATTCAGCCGGGTTGCTTAATTTGATGCGCAAGGCATACAGTTGCGACTGATCCGAAGCCAGCGTATCGCAGCGACCAGATTCCAGTGCCTTCGCTGATTCGTCAGAGCGATCGAAAGTCACTGGTGTGTACTTCATATTGTTTGCCTTGAAATAGTCGGCGACGTTGAGTTCGGTATCAGTACCCGCCTGAATACAGACGGTAGCGCCATCCAGTTCTTTCGCGCTTTTTAGCCCCGCTTTATCGTGCGTCAGGAAGCCAATGCCGTCGTAATAAGTGACGCCGGTAAATGCCATTCCCATCCCGGCATCGCGAGATGAAGTCCAGGTCGTATTACGGGAGAGCAAATCCACTTCCCCTGACTGTAAAGCGGTGAAGCGTTCTTTTGCTGTGAGTGGGGTATATTTCACTTTCGTGTCGTCACCAAATACAGCAGCGGCAACACCACGACAAACATCAACATCAATACCTGAAAACTTACCGTCTGCATCGGCATAAGAGAACCTAGGTAATCCATCACTGATCCCGCATTGCACAAAACCTTTTTTCTGAACGGCATCAAGCGTCGCGCCAGCATGCGCCTGATTTGCAACGGCAAGCAGCACGCTGGCGGCAGCCAGTGTGGCTATCATCATCTTTTTCATAATGCTTCCTGTGAGGCGAAAATTATCGTTATAGGACGTTTGGGAAACGTCTTTTACTTGTCTGTGGCCATCCTCTTATAAGCAAAAGTAGTGCCAGCTTTTGCGCACGATTTCGCGTCGCAATAAGCTGAGTGTAGACAGGAAATAATAAAAACAGCGCCCCGCAATGGTGCGAAAATGAAACATGCGCCACATTTTGGCGCAAAATATTTACGCGTGTTTTACTAAGCAGAATAATGATTGTTAGCGTGAGTATATTTCTGGTGGGAAGTGTGAAAGTTAAATTGATGCGTTATTTCGAAAGCAGCGAAATAACGCGATATAACATGCTAAATCAGCAGAGAATTAGCCAGCAGAATATAGCAATATTTTATCTTATGTAAAGATACTGTATCGTTAAACAGAGCGCGAAACTCCGCGCCCTGTTCAGTTATTTCGACAGAGCGATGATCCCCATCGTCAGGCCAGCAATAGCCCCAGCCGTTTTCCAGTTATCCTGAGTCGTGCCTTTCATACAGGTATTGGTGTGAACCAGACGACCCTGATCGTCATAAACCGGAACGCAGGGCGAATCGTGAGCACAGCCCGCCAGCAATGCGGTGAGCAATGCCACAGGAATTAATCTTTTCATGGTGTTACCTCAGTAATAAACGCTAACGCTTAATAAGTTAACTCTCTTATTAACGAGCTGAATGCCATTTTATCACCGGAGGTTATAAATCTTGCGGAATGAATAATGACAAATTATGTGAATTGTAAAAATAGTGAAGGGAGCGGGAACTATAGAAAGCTTTTAAAGAGTGAGCAGAAGAATATCTTATTAATTTTTATGGGTTTCACTGGAAATAATAAAGGCACCCGAAAGCGCCTTTATGTTTCTGATTTATCCTTTAAAGCAACGGCGAATCACCACAAAGAACACCGGTACGAAGAAGATTGCCAGCAACGTTGCAGAGACCATTCCTCCCATTACCCCGATACCCACAGCGTTCTGCGCGCCACTGCCGGCACCGTTACTGATAGCTAGCGGTAATACGCCGAGAATAAAGGCGAGAGAGGTCATCAGGATAGGACGCAGACGCATACGTACTGCCATCAGTGTCGCTTCAACAACACCTTTACCCTCTTTCTCCATGAGATCTTTAGCGAACTCAACAATCAAAATAGCGTTTTTGGCCGACAAGCCAATTGTCGTTAGCAAGCCCACCATAAAGTAGACGTCATTTTTTTGATTAAAGAGTGTCGCCGCCAGCAGCACGCCGACAATCCCTAACGGCACGACCAACATAACCGAGACAGGAATTGACCAGCTTTCATAGAGTGCAGCAAGGCACAGGAAAACAACCACAAAGGAAATTGCTACCAGAGCGGGAGCCTGGTTTCCCGATAAGCGTTCCTGATACGACATACCCGTCCAGTCATAACCAATGCCCGCAGGTAATTTTGACGCAAGGTTTTCCATCAACGCCATGGCATCGCCGGAACTGGTTCCTGGCGCGGCTTCCCCCTGAATCTCCATTGACGGCAGACCGTTGTAGCGTTCCAGTCGCGGAGAGCCATACACCCAATGTGAAGTGGTAAAGGCAGAGAATGGCACCATTTCGCCGTTGGCGCTGCGGACATAAAGTTTATCGACATCTTCTGGCAGCATACGGAATTTGGCATCCGCCTGAACATACACCTTTTTCACGCGACCACGGTCGATGAAGTCGTTAACGTAAGTCCCACCCAACGCCGTTGAAATGGTCTGATTGATGTCAGAAAGTGAAACACCTAATGCCGCGCCTTTTCCTGGTCAACTTCCAGTTTAAACTGCGCGGTGTCTTCCAGGCCATTAGGACGCACGCTGACTAAGCTGGCAGGATGTTGCGCCGCCATACCAAGCAACTGGTTACGGGCCTGGGTTAGGGCATCGTGACCCAGCCCAGCCTGATCAATTAACTCAAAGTCGAAACCCGTTGCCGTGCCCAGTTCAACAATGGCTGGCATATTGAATGGAATGACAAAACCGTCGCGGATCTTGCCCAATTCCATTTTGGCACGATGGATTACCGCTTCCGCACTGTTTTCATCACCATCACGCTCTTCCCACGGTTTCAGACTGACGAAGGCCATACCGGCGTTTTGTGCCTGGCCGCTGAAGCTAAAGCCGTTAACCGTAAAGACACTTTCAACGTTCGCTTTCTCGTTCTTCAGATAGTAATCCGTCACTTGATCCAACACTTTTTGCGTCCGCTCTTGCGTCGCGCCAGCGGGTAACTGAATCATGGTCAGAAAGACACCCTGATCCTCTTCAGGTAAGAAGGAAGACGTAAAAACAACACCACCATTCCTGCAACAATCAGCGCATAGATCAGTAAATATCGTCCTGTGGAACCGAGGATTTTGCCGACGCTGTTGGTGTAGTGGTTAACGCTATGATCGAAGGTGGTATTAAACCAGCCGAAGAAACCGCCCTTATTTTCGTGATGCTCAGCAGAGACGGGTTTAAGCAGCGTTGCACATAACGCAGGGGTAAGAATCAATGCCACCAGAACAGAAAGTGCCATTGCCGAAACGATGGTGATAGAGAACTGGCGATAAATTGCCCCAGTAGAACCGCCGAAGAATGCCATCGGAATAAATACCGCTGACAGCACCATCGCGATACCCACCAGTGCGCCCTGAATTTGCGACATCGATTTTTCCGTCGCTTCTTTTGGCGGGAGCTTATCCTCCATCATCACGCGCTCGACGTTCTCCACCACCACTATCGCATCATCGACGAGCAGCCCGATGGCAAGCACCATCCCGAACATCGTTAGTGTGTTGATGGAGTAACCAAAAGCGGCGAGGATGGCAAACGTCCCTAACAACACCACGGGTACCGCAATGGTGGGGATCAGCGTTGCTCGCATATTCTGCAAGAACAGATACATCACCAGGAACACCAGCATAATGGCTTCGAACAGCGTTTTTACCACTTCGTGAATAGAAAGCTGGACGAATGGCGTGGTGTCATAAGGGTAGAGAACCTTCATTCCCTGCGGGAAGAATGGCTGTAATTCCGCCAGTTTTGCCTTAATGGCTTTCGCGGTATCGAGAGCATTCGCGCCGGTTGCCAGCTTAATCCCCAGGCCCGCCGCCGGTTTTCCGTTGATACGAGCGATAACGTTATAGTTTTCACCGCCAAGTTCAACCCGTGCGACA
Organism: Shigella sp. SIG6; assembly: GCF_053555815.1. Taxonomy (NCBI): domain Bacteria; kingdom Pseudomonadati; phylum Pseudomonadota; class Gammaproteobacteria; order Enterobacterales; family Enterobacteriaceae; genus Shigella; species Shigella sp. SIG6. Next base: position 7,799 of record NZ_JBQZXC010000116.1, read on the forward strand.
TCTTTCAGGCGTACCACCGAGCCGTCACTGTTTACGCGCAGGGTCACTTTGCCGAATTCTTCCGGATTTTTTAACCGCGTTTGAGCAATAATCGAGGCATTCAACTGTTGCCCTGGTAACGCTGGCGTTCCGCCCAACTGTCCGGCAGCGATCTGATCGTTCTGTACCTTCAACTGGTTAATCACATCAACCGGTGTCAGTTTATATTTGTTTAGCAGATCGGCGTCCAGCCAGATACGCATCGCATACTGTGCGCCGAAAAGCTGTACGTCACCGACGCCATTCAGACGGCTAAGCGTATCTTTAACGTTAGAGGCCACATAGTCCGAGATATCGTCCTGTGTGGTGTCTGGGTTATCAGAGACAAAGCCCGCCACCATCAAATAGCTGCTACTGGACTTTTCAACACTGATCCCCTGCTGCTGAACCTCCTGCGGCAGCAACGGCGTGGCGAGCTGGAGTTTGTTCTGCACCTGCACTTGCGCGATATCAGGATCGGTCCCGGACTGGAAGGTAAGGGTAATTGTCACGCTACCGGCGGAATCGCTGGTGGAGGACATATACATCAGGTTATCGATACCATTCATATTCTGTTCGATAACCTGCGTCACCGTATCCTGCACGGTCTGCGCATCAGCACCTGGATAGTTTGCCGAAACAGAAACCGCAGGCGGTGCAATGGTTGGATACAGAGCGACGGGCAATTGTAGGATCGCCAGTGCGCCCGCCATCATCAGAATAATGGCCAGCACCCATGCAAATATCGGTCGTCGAATAAAAAAGTTTGCCATGTCAGATTACCTTACTTCGATGCAGTATCTGCGGGGGTATCGGTAGTGGCTTTAACCTGCTCTCCCGGACGCGCTTTTTGCAGGCCGCTGACAATGACTTGATCGCCAGATTTCAGACCTTCGCTAATCAACTATTTATCGCCAATCGCCTGACTGGCAACGACAGGGCGCGCTTCCACCTGACTTTTATCGTTAACAATCAGCACGGTTGCATCACCACGCGGTGTGCGGCTAACGCCTTGTTGCGGGATAAGAATGGCGTCAGGTTGGACGCCTTCATCAATCCGTGCACGCACAAACATACCCGGCAAAAGCGTATGTTGCGGGTTAGGGAAGACAGCACGTAGGGTTATGGAGCCGGTGCTTTCATCAACGGTCACATCAGAGAATTGCAGCGTACCTTTCAGGGGATAGGTTTGACCGTTTTCCATGACCAACTCTACGTTGCTGGTGGCGTTTTCCTTATGCAAATTTCCTTGCTCTACGGATTGCTTCAGCCTCATAAAATCGTTGCTGGATTGGGTCACATCAACGTAGATAGGATCGAGCTGCTGGACAGTCGCCAGTTCAGTCGTTTGCCCATTAGTGACAAGAGCGCCTTCGGTCACGGTCGATTTGCCGATACGTCCGCTAATTGGCGCAGTCACTTTGGTATAAGCGAGATTGATGCGAGCGCTTTCGACTGTGGCTTTTGCGGCAATCACGGCGGCATCGGCCTGGCGAGCATCAGCAATGGCCTGGTCGTACTCCTGCTGGCTGATGTATTTCGTACCCACGAGCGGAACGTAACGTTTTACCGTCAAATGCGCGATGGCGGCGGCGGCTTCACTTTTCGCCAGTTCGCCTTTCGCGCTGTCATAATTTGCCTGATAGGTCGCGGGATCGATCTGGTATAGGGACTGGCCTGCTTGTACATCGCTGCCTTCAGTGAAATTACGATTCAGTACGATCCCGCTAACCTGTGGGCGAACTTCGGCTATACGGTAAGCATTGGTGCGGCCTGGTAATTCAGTCTTAACTTCTAACGGGGCCATTTTCACAATATGAACGGTAACCTGCGGTTCACCGACGTGAGCTTTCTCTTCTCCCTTATCGTTACAACCGGCGATTAAAGCCGCGGAGATCAGAATAAAGGAGGGCAGGAGGAAAAACCTGGCATGTTTCGTCATTACTATTCCTCAAAAAACCAAAAGCGCGTTATTTACCCAGAAAGGCAACGCGTTAACTCGCAGAAAGAAAAATACAGTTTGCTATCCTACAAATTATCATTCGTCGATGTAAGGAATAGTTATGAATACTGGCGTCTCAAGGCACATAAACACAAAAAAAGATTAATATTCTACTGTTTTATTTTGACGCGGGTTGAAAGAGGCAGAATTAAAACCTCGTAAATTGAAATATATATTCATGTGGCGAATGTATTTTAGGTAAATAATATATATTATTTATTTGACGATTTATAGCAACTCAATGTTACCCTCTCGTATAAATACACATTAGATGATAGATTAACCTTCGCTATTTTCTCACCCTGTGTCGAATATATTTATTTCCTGAATAATTAATCATGGCAAAAAGAACCAAAGCCGAAGCTCTGAAGACCCGGCAAGAACTGATTGAAACTGCCATCGCCCAGTTTGCGCAACATGGCGTAAGCAAGACGACGCTCAACGACATTGCCGATGCCGCTAACGTTACGCGTGGCGCTATCTACTGGCACTTCGAGAACAAGACCCAACTGTTTAATGAGATGTGGTTGCAACAGCCTTCATTGCGGGAGTTAATCCAGGAACACTTGACGGCTGGATTAGAGCATGACCCGTTTCAACAATTGCGTGAAAAATTGATTGTCGGCTTGCAATATATTGCCAAAATTCCCCGCCAGCAGGCGTTGCTGAAAATCTTATATCACAAATGTGAATTTAATGATGGGATGCTGGCCGAGGGAGTGATACGCGAAAAGATGGGCTTTAATCCGCAGACTCTCCGCGAAGTATTGCAGGCGTGTCAGCAACAAGGTTGTGTAGCAAATAACCTCGATTTAGATGTTGTGATGATTATTATTGATGGTGCCTTCAGCGGAATTGTTCAAAACTGGTTAATGAATATGGCGGGTTATGATCTTTATAAACAAGCACCCGCGCTGGTCGATAACGTATTAAGAATGTTCATGCCAGATGAAAACATAACGAAATTAATTCATCAAACGAATGAATTAAGTGTCATGTAAATTCACATTC
>NZ_JBQZXC010000117.1:0-10818 GCF_053555815.1 Shigella sp. SIG6
CCCGAAGGGCGGCTCTGTTTATTTCACACAGCGAGTGCACTGTGTGAGTTGTATCTGCTGGAAGAAGTCATTTCCTTTATCATCCACAAGGATAAACGCCGGGAAATCTTCCACTTCAATTTTCCAGATGGCTTCCATTCCCAGTTCCGGATATTCAACACATTCCAGGCTCTTAATACTTCCCTGCGCCAATACAGCGGCCGGACCACCGATACTGCCAAGGTAGAAGCCGCCGTGTTTTTTACAGGCATCCGTCACCTGCTGGCTGCGGTTGCCTTTCGCCAGCATGATCATACTTCCGCCCTGCGCTTGCAGTTGATCGACATAAGAATCCATCCGTCCGGCGGTCGTTGGGCCAAGAGAACCGGAGGCATAACCTTCCGGCGTTTTGGCCGGACCCGCGTAGTAAATCGGATGATCTTTAATGTATTGCGGCAGCCCTTCACCGTTATCCATCCGCTCTTTCAGTTTGGCGTGAGCAATATCACGACCAACGATAATCGTGCCGTTAAGCGATAAGCGTGTAGAAACGGGATACTGCGACAACTGTGCGAGGATCTCTTTCATCGGACGGTTAAGGTCAACGCGCACCGCTTCGCCTTCTCCCGCTTTACGCAGCTCTTCAGGGATATATTTACCTGGATTATGTTCCAGTTTTTCGATCCAGACCCCCTGACGGTTGATCTTCGCTTTGATATTACGGTCAGCAGAGCAGGAAACACCCATACCAACCGGACAGGATGCGCCGTGACGTGGCAGGCGAATCACGCGGATGTCGTGAGCGAAGTATTTACCACCAAACTGCGCACCCAGACCGAGATTTTGCGCTTCGATCAGTAATTCTTTTTCCAGTTCCACATCGCGGAACGCCTGACCGTGCTCATTCCCTTCCGTTGGCAGTTCATCATAGTATTTCGCGGAAGCCAGTTTCACCGTTTTAAGGTTCGTTTCTGCAGAAGTTCCACCAATAACGAACGCAATATGATACGGAGGACAGGCCGCGGTACCCAGCGTGCGCATCTTCTCAACCAGGTAATTTTTCAGTTTCCCCGGCGTCAGTAACGCTTTGGTTTCCTGATAGAGATACGTCTTGTTTGCCGAACCACCACCTTTTGCGATACAGAGGAATTTGTATTCGTCGCCATCAACGGCATAAAGATCGATCTGCGCTGGCAGATTGGTGCCGGTATTCACTTCTTTATACATATCCAGCGGCGCGTTTTGCGAGTAGCGCAGATTATCTTCGATATAAGTGTTATAGACACCGCGCGCCAGCGCCGCTTCATCACCACCACCGGTCCATACACGCTGCCCTTTTTTACCAAAAATAATCGCGGTGCCGGTATCCTGACAGGTTGGCAGAACACCTTTCGCCGCGATGTCGGAGTTACGCAGGAATTGCAGCGCCACATATTTATCATTTTCGCTGGCCTCCGGGTCACGCAGAATGTCGGCCACCTGTTGTTGGTGAGCCGGACGCAGCATAAACGACGCATCATGAAACGCCTGACGCGCCAACAGAGTTAACGCTTCGGGTGCGACTTTCAAAATCTCCTGCCCTTCAAATTCAGATACGCTAACGTGTTCACTGGTTAGCAGGTAATACTCAGTATCATCTTTTTTGAGTGGAAAAGGAGACTGATAATGAAAGGGTTTGTTTGACATTGTTCTCTCACTTACTGCCTGGTTTGGTTATGCTCTGGGCGGGTGTTCCGTTGCCCTGTTAAAAGCGAGTAACAATATCCTACACAGTTTTTTAACAAAAACTGAGACTAGTACGACTTTTTGCGGCTCCAGGTTACTTACCGTAGGATTCTTGCTTTAATAGCGGGATTAATTTCCACATTAAAACAGGGATTGATCATGCAAAAACTCATTAACTCAGTGCAAAACTATGCCTGGGGTAGCAAAACGGCGTTGACTGAACTTTATGGTATGGAAAATCCGTCCAGCCAGCCGATGGCCGAGCTGTGGATGGGCGCACATCCGAAAAGCAGTTCACGAGTGCAGAATGCCGCCGGAGATATCGTTTCACTGCGTGATGTGATTGAGAGTGATAAATCGACTCTGCTCGGAGAGGCCGTTGCCAAACGCTTTGGCGAACTGCCTTTCCTGTTCAAAGTATTATGCGCAGCACAGCCACTCTCCATTCAGGTTCATCCAAACAAACACAATTCTGAAATCGGTTTTGCCAAAGAAAATGCCGCAGGTATCCCGATGGATGCCGCCGAGCGTAACTATAAAGATCCTAACCACAAGCCGGAGCTGGTTTTTGCGCTGACGCCTTTCCTTGCGATGAACGCGTTTCGTGAATTTTCCGAGATTGTCTCCCTACTCCAGCCGGTCGCCGGTGCACATCCAGCGATTGCTCACTTTTTACAACAGCCACATGCCGAACGTTTAAGCGAACTGTTCGCCAACCTGTTGAATATGCAGGGTGAAGAAAAATCCCGCGCGCTGGCGATTTTAAAATCGGCGCTCGACAGTCAGCAGGGTGAACCGTGGCAAACGATTCGTTTAATTTCTGAATTTTACCCGGAAGACAGCGGCCTGTTCTCCCCGCTGTTACTGAATGTGGTGAAATTGAATCCTGGCGAAGCGATGTTCCTGTTCGCTGAAACACCGCACGCTTACCTGCAAGGCGTGGCGTTGGAAGTGATGGCGAACTCCGATAACGTGCTGCGTGCAGGTCTGACGCCTAAATACATTGATATTCCGGAACTGGTTGCCAATGTGAAATTCGAAGCCAAACCGGCTAACCAGTTGTTGACCCAGCCGGTGAAACAAGGTGCAGAACTGGACTTCCCGATTCCTGTGGATGATTTTGCCTTCTCGCTGCATGACCTTAGTGATAAAGAAACCACCATCAGCCAGCAGAGTGCCGCCATTTTGTTCTGCGTCGAAGGCGATGCAACGTTGTGGAAAGGTTCTCAGCAGTTACAGCTTAAACCGGGTGAATCAGCGTTTATTGCCGCCAACGAATCACCGGTGACTGTCAAAGGCCACGGCCGTTTAGCGCGTGTTTACAACAAGCTGTAAGAGCTTACTGAAAAAATTAACATCTCTTGCTAAGCTTATTAAAGGCTTATAACACCTTCAGGCGGCCAGTCCGCCTGATTTCATTTTATGGATAATCATTATGAATAAATCGCTGGTAGCGGTAGGCGTCATTGTTGCGCTAGGCGTAGTCTGGACAGGCGGCGCATGGTATACAGGCAAGAAGATTGAAACCCATCTCGAAGACATGGTCGCGCAGGCGAACGCGCAACTCAAACTGACAGCTCCTGAATCCAACCTGGAAGTGAGTTATCAAAACTATCATCGCGGCGTATTCAGCAGCCAGTTGCAACTGTTGGTGAAACCCATTGCCGGGAAAGAAAATCCGTGGATTAAAAGCGGTCAGAGCGTCATCTTCAACGAATCGGTTGATCATGGTCCCTTCCCGCTTGCCCAGTTTAAAAAACTGAACCTGATCCCGTCGATGGCATCAATTCAAACCACGCTGGTTAATAACGAAGTAAGCAAACCACTGTTTGATATGGCAAAAGGTGAAACGCCTTTTGAGATTAACTCGCGCATTGGTTACAGCGGTGATTCCAGTTCCGATATTTCGCTCAATCCACTGAATTACGAGCAAAAGGATGAAAAAGTCGCCTTTAGCGGCGGCGAGTTCCAGTTAAATGCTGACAGAGACGGCAAAGCCATCTCCCTTTCCGGGGAGGCGCAAAGTGGTCGGATAGACGCAGTTAACGAATACAACCAGAAAGTGCAGTTGACCTTTAATAATCTGAAAACCGACGGTTCCAGCACGCTGGGAAGTTTTGGTGAGCGCGTAGGAAACCAAAAACTGTCACTGGAAAAAATGACCATTTCAGTGGAAGGCAAAGAACTGGCACTGCTGGAAGGCATGGAGATCAGCGGTAAATCGGATCTGGTCAATGACGGTAAAACGATCAATAGCCAACTGGATTACTCGCTAAACAGCCTGAAGGTACAGAATCAGGATCTGGGCAGCGGCAAGCTGACTTTAAAAGTCGGCCAGATTGATGGTGAAGCCTGGCATCAGTTTAGCCAGCAATATAACGCGCAAACTCAGGCGCTGCTGGCACAGCCAGAAATTGCCAACAATCCCGAACTTTATCAGGAGAAAGTGACGGAAGCCTTCTTTAGCGCCCTGCCGCTGATGTTGAAAGGCGATCCGGTGATTACTATCGCGCCGCTAAGCTGGAAAAACAGTCAGGGTGAAAGTGCGCTGAATCTGTCGCTGTTCCTGAAAGATCCGGCAACGACTAAAGAAGCGCCGCAAACGCTGGCGCAGGAAGTAGATCGTTCGGTTAAATCTCTGGATGCGAAACTGACCATTCCGGTGGATATGGCAACTGAGTTGATGACTCAGGTAGCGAAGCTGGAAGGTTATCAGGAAGATCAAGCGAAAAAACTGGCGAAACAGCAAGTTGAAGGTGCATCAGCAATGGGGCAGATGTTCCGTCTGACCACCTTGCAGGACAATACCATCACCACCAGCCTGCAATATGCTAACGGTCAGATAACGTTAAATGGGCAGAAAATGTCGTTAGAAGATTTTGTTGGCATTTTTGCGATGCCAGCTCTTAACGTTCCGGCTGTACCGGCAATTCCGCAGCAGTAATTCACGGCCAAAACGCCGGAGAATTTTCACTCCGGCGTTTTCATCTGAAAACAAACCAGAGATTGCCTGATGCGCTACGCTTATCAGGCCTACCTTTTCCTGCAACACTTTGAATTTATGAGTTTTTGTAGGCTGGATAAGGCGTTTACGCCGCATCCGGCATAAAAAACGCGCACTTTGTCAACAATCTGAAACGCCGGAGGTTTTTCTCTCCGGCGTTATTTCTTACTTCAGCATAAAGTCATACTGAATACTCATTTTCACATCCCAGTAATTCAGGCGATCGCCCAGCGTACTGCCATCGCGCTTTTCCCGCCCTTTATCGGCAGCAAGAAAGAAATTCATCCCTTGTAACGGCCCTTCGCTGACCCGATAGTTCATACCACCTAAGATACCCGCTCCTTCAATCCGCACATCTCGTTTACTGGATTCATAGCCGCGAGTCACAATCGGTGCAAATGTCAGCGTAAATTGCGGAGTTACACGGTAGTTGACACCTAATTGCCAGGACTGCATTCCTTCACGGTTACGATCAAGACTTAATGAAAAGGGATAGCCAATATCGGTATCCACCACGGCACCATTCATTGCATGGCGCAAATAACCACCACTGCCAAATACGCTTCCCCACGGCGCATTCCAGGTCAATTGTCCACTAACCAACGCCGTTTCATTGGGCTGGCTGGTATTACGACTTAAACCTTCGAGCTGCGCGTAAAAGCCGAGCAACTCCCCTTTCAACGTATAATTCGGGTCGAGCGGTATGCTTTTCTCGAGAATACTTTGTATCTGATTGGAAACATCTTTCTGTACCGATGCCCCCAGAGAATAGCGACTGGTATCATCATGCCAACTGGCGGCTAAAAAAGAACGTGCGCGATGTTTATCGTATTTTCCCGTCTGGCTGTTATACACCCCTTCATCACGAATACCGGTTGTTGAATCAGTCCATAAAAATACTCGTGAACGCCACATTCCCCACAGATCAATATTTGGCGTTAAAGCCCAATAACCTAATGCTCCTTCAGAAACTGTCGGTAATGTACGTTGCGAACTGCCAGCCATTAACGGAATACGATAAGGTAAGCTACCATAACTATAATCCGTCCCGAAGCGACCTAATTTAAGCAGGCTATTTTCACTGGGTTTTATTTTTACTGCCCCCAGGGCAAAGCCAAAACTTTTATCACCATCAAGATACCACCGGGTACTCATATCAGCACGAGCACCTAATTTATAAACATAATACGCTCCGCCTTCAACGCCAATAATATTGGAATAATAACCACTATTGAAATCGAGCAATCCTCCCTGTACCCATGCGTAAATATCTCTTCCCGCGCCAGCACTGGGCTTATCAGCCCTGCGCAATTCGTTTTTCAGTCTGATGCGTAGTCCCGCTTCATCGTCAGCCAGTTGCGCCGCGTAAGCAGAGGTAAGGCCAGAGGCAGCCGTCAGGCAAATAACGGCCATGGCCACTATTTTTCTCATAGTTGCACCTTTGATGTTCTGATTATTTTTATTGAATATTAATTAGTGATATCGCTGATTAATTGCTGCTGCACTTTTTTACGATTATCAATTTCAACCACGATTTCTTTGAATTTTTTATCCGTGAGCGGATAAAACCAGATAATAACGAATGCCAGTAGCATAAATCCGCAAGGTACTAAGGCAATTGATGTGCGGATGCCCATAATAACTTCCGGCGTTTACACCTGATTGGCGATATATCCGCTTAATCCCAAAATAAAGGCAGGAATTGAACCTCCGATTGCCTGACCGCATTTACGGGTAAATGAGAATAGTGAATAGGTGAGCCCTTCAATTCGCACGCCGGTCAGGTATTCACCGTATTCTACGGTATCAGCTTCCAGTGCCCACATCACAGTCATAGTAACGCCCTGACCAATTGAAGCGATGGCCAACGCAACCAACGCCACCGGCAGTGACCAGACGGAAACCCAGAAGAATAGCAGATAACCGCAGGTTCCCAGCAAAGCGCCAATCAGGAAGGTATTCTTTTTACCGATCCTCGCGACCATCCCCGGCACAAGCGGTGCCGATGCCACAGTACCAACCAGGTTTTGCACCAGTACCAGCACAGTGAACAGCCCGGTATCATTTAACACATAGCGCACGTAGAACAACGACGAGGCGCTGACCGCGAAGGTCGAAATCAGCACACACAGCGCACCGATGCACAACATAAACAGCGGGCGATTCCGTTTCAGGGTTTGCAAACTGATCTTCAATGACGGCTGCGCCACGATACGTACCACATTTTCACGCGTCGATTTGAAGCAGATGAAGTAAAGCACCATTCCGGCAATCGCCAGCACAATCGTCCAGAAATGGTATACCGACACCATCTCTTCCGGGCTGGAGTTCTTAATGCTCGGTCCTATCAGAAATGCCAGGCATACAAAGGTCAATGAAGCGGCAATCCCACGAGCCGCGCCCAGACGGGCGCGAGATTGTGGTTGTTGGGTCATCGCGGTAGCAAGTGAACCATAAGGAATATTCACCAGGCTGTAGCAAAGCCCGAGGCCCATGTAGGTCAAATATGCATACACCACTTTGCTACCATGGCTCCAGTCGGTCGGTACCCAGAATACCAGCACGCTGAAGATCATTAACGGCGCAGTACCGAAGAGTAAAAACGGGCGGAATTTTCCCCAGCGGGTATTCACACTGTCCACCACTCGTCCGGCAAAGACGTCGGCGAAGGCATCGAATACCCGCACCAGTAACAGCATGGTGCCTGCCGCAGCGGCACCGACGCCAGCGACGTCGGTGTAGTAACTCAATAGGAAGAGCGCCCCCATTGCGAAGGCGAAGTTATTGGCGACGTCACCGAGGCTGTAGCCGACGATGGTGCGCCAGGAGAGTTGTTGATTCATTGTTTGCCTCCCTGCTGCGGTTTTTCACCGAAGTTCATGCCAGTCCAGCGTTTTTGCAGCAGAAAAGCCGCCGACTTCGGTTTGCGGTCGCGAGTGAAGATCCCTTTCTTGTTACCGCCAACGCGCAATATGCCTTGCGAGGTCGCAAAATCGGCGAAATTCCATACCTGTTCACCGACGACGGCGCTGACGCGATCAAAGACGCGGTGATACATATCCAGCCATGCACACTGATACTCTTCACTCCACATGTCGGTGTACATTGAGTGCAGGCCGGCTAACGTATCCACGCCGTATTCGGTGATGATAATCGGCTGATGCAGTTTCTCCTGCCAGGCCAGCAGTTCTTTTTCCAGTACCTTCTCTGCCGTTTCCAAATCGCCGCTTTGGACATACCAACCGTAATAACGGTTCAGGCACAGCACATCAAAGAGATCGCTGATGGTATCGGTGTGAGCGTCGCAGAACATTACATTGACGCAGGTGATCGGACGCGTCGGGTCGAGTTTACGCGTTGCTTCCGCCAGTGGCGCGAAATATTCCCGTGCACCTTGCGGACGGGTATCCGGTTCGTTGGCAATACTCCACATCACCACGCTTGGGTGGTTTTTGTCACGCGCTATCAGCTCTTTAATCGCCTGTAAGTGCGCCTGCTGAGTTTCCCCGTTGACAGCCTCTTCGCTGTACAGTTCTTTCGGCTTGTTGCCCGCTTCGAAACCAATGCCTAAAGAGAGGTTAAAGCCGACAGCTGCAGTTTCATCAATCACCACGATGCCATGTTCATCTGCCCAGTCGAGCATCTCTTCAGCGTAAGGGTAATGCGAGGTACGGTAGGAGTTGGCCCCAATCCAGTCCATTAATGCGTGATCGTGCACCATCAGCACGTTATCGAATCCTTTGCCTCGCAAATCCGCATCTTCATGACGACCAAAGCCAGTAAAGTAGAACGGTTTGTGGTTAATCAGGAACTGTTCGCCCTTCACTGCCACTGACCGGATGCCGACGCGCAGCGGGTAGATATCACACTCTGTCTGGCTTTTGGCTGTGACGCACAGTTCATAGAGATAACCTTCACCCGGTTGCCAGAGGTGCGGATTCACCACTTGCAAAGTCCCGCTGGTGCCTTGTCCAGTTGCAACCACCTGTTGATCCGCATCACGCAGTTCAACGCTGATATCACCATTGGCCACCACCTGCCAGTCAACAGACGCGTGGTTACAGTCTTGCGCGACATGCGTCACCACGGTGATATCGTCCACCCAGGTGTTCGGCGTGGTGTAGAGCATTACGCTGCGATGGATCCCGGCATAGTTAAAGAAATCATGGAAGTAAGACTGCTTTTTCTTGCCGTTTTCGTCGGTAATCACCATTCCCGGCGGGATAGTCTGCCAGTTCAGTTCGTTGTTCACACAAACGGTGATACGTACACTTTTCCCGGCAATAACATACGGCGTGACATCGGCTTCAAATGGCGTATAGCCGCCCTGATGCTCCATCACTTCCTGATTATTGACCCACACTTTGCCGTAATGAGTGACCGCATCGAAACGCAGCACGATACGCTGGCCTGCCCAACCTTTCGGTATAAAGACTTCGCGCTGATACCAGACGTTGCCCACATAATTACGAATATCTGCATCGGCGAACTGATCGTTAAAACTGCCTGGCACAGCAATTGCCCGGCTTTCTTGTAACACGCTTTCCCACCAACGCTGATCAATTCCACAGTTTTCGCGATCCAGACTGAATGCCCACAGGCCGTCGAGTTTTTTGATTTCACGGGTTGGGGTTTCTACAGGACGTAACATAAGGGACTCCTCATTAAGATAAAAATACTGGTCAACCTTTAATCTGATTAGTTAACCAATTCTGTGTTGCACACAGTTATCTGTGAGAAACCCATGGAAGAGAAATGGAAATAAAAAGAACTGACACCGCGATCAAAAAACCAAAAACTGCAATACCCACAGCGTGATATGGATCGCATTAATCTTTAAAACAGCGTTGACAGAAGCCATAAAATAAGCAATCGAACGTTCGTTCGAGAGTATTGGGAACGATAAACTCTCATGACATATGGCTACGGTGAATATTTTGGGGGGGAATTCTCCGAACACGGGGAGGATAATTTTTGCACAGAGAAATTACGATATGAAACGCGGGCACAGTTATCACCAGCCCGCGAAATGAGAGGATCAGGATGCGGTTAATATACCGCCAATCATCGCGCGTAATCCCTGAGCAAACGACGCTTCACGCGCCAGGTCTTCCGCTTCGATATCGGCCAGTACACCGTAGGTCAGATCCAGCAGTAAACGTGAAGTCATTGCCGTGTTGATGTCTGGGCTTATCTCGCCTTTTTGCTGGGCATCACGCATCCGCTGGGCAACAAATTCAGTGATCGTCATATGCTTATTTTTAAGCATGGCGGCGACCTGTGGGTTACGCATCCCTTCCGCCATAATTTCGACCACCAGCGCCCGTTGCCCAAAGGCTTCATGGGTGAGAGAGACAATAGACTCGACCATATAGTCAACAAAATGAATCCCTTCAATCGGTTCCCGGAAACGAGCCAGCGCCCTCTCCTGGTCCTGTAAGATAATCGCCTGAATCAAGGCTTCTTTGGAGATGAAATGGTGATAGAGCGTCCCAGGACTAATGGCGCAAGATTTACAGATGGCTTTCATCGAGGCACTGTGAAATCCATTTTCTGAAAAAATCTCTCTGGCAGCATTGAGGATCCGGGTCCGTGTCGGTTGTGCTTCAGTCTGCATGTTATCCATCATTAAACCATTATAGTTAGCGTGAATAACTAGTTTACCGCGTTGTCAGGTGAGCGCCTATCATTGCTGTTGAATAGTGCGAAGGTACACTCTATTCGTATACTTTTCACCCAGCAATTGGTTAACCAATAGCCGTGATTTAGCTGCCAGTTGTTTAGCAGAGACGTTGATGAATTGCACACGCTATCCCGGTAAACAACACATACGACCGTTTACCGGTTCGTTAGTGTATTAATTGAGCTCCTGTACCCCACCACCGGAGACGGTGAGAATTTGTCCGCTTACCCAGCTGGCTGCAGGCGAGCAAAGGAACAGCGCCGCGTTAGCAATATCTTGCGGTTGGCCCAGACGTCTGATCGGCGTGTGCTGTAACATTTTTTGTTCAATTTCTGGGTAATGACTCCAACTTACTGATAGTGTTTTATATTCAGATAATGCCCGATGACCTTGTCATGCAGCTCCACCGATTTTGAGAACGACAGTG
>NZ_JBQZXC010000118.1:0-10797 GCF_053555815.1 Shigella sp. SIG6
TTATCCTCAGATAAAAGGGCTGGAATACCAGCCCTTGTTCGTGTTAATCCCAGCTCAGAATAACTTTCCCGGACTGGCCCGAACGCATAGCGTCAAAGCCCTTCTGGAAATCATCGATAGAGAAACGATGGGTAATGATCGGCGAGAGATCGAGGCCAGACTGAATCAGCGCCGCCATCTTGTACCAGGTTTCAAACATCTCACGACCGTAAATGCCTTTAATGAACAAGCCTTTAAAGATCACTTTGGTCCAGTCGATAGACATATCAGACGGTGGAATACCCAGCATCGCAATACGACCGCCGTGGTTCATGGTATCGAGCATGGTACGAAACGCTGGCGGCGCGCCGGACATTTCCAGACCGACATCAAAGCCTTCGGTCATGCCCAGTTCAGTCATCACATCATTAAGGTTTTCTTTCGCGACGTTAACCGCACGGGTGATACCCATTTTGCGCGCCAGCTCAAGGCGGTATTCGTTAACATCGGTGATCACCACATTGCGTGCACCAACGTGTTTCGCCACCGCCGCAGCCATAATACCTATCGGACCTGCACCAGAAACCAGCACATCTTCGCCCACCAGATCGAACGACAGCGCGGTATGCACGGCGTTACCGAAGGGATCAAAAATGGAAGCCAGGTCGTCGGAGATATTGTCGGGGATTTTGAAAGCGTTGAACGCCGGAATCACCAGATATTCGGCGAAGCAGCCCGGACGGTTAACACCGACACCAATGGTGTTGCGGCACAGATGGGTACGACCGCCACGACAGTTGCGACAGTGACCGCAGGTGATATGGCCTTCGCCAGAAACGCGATCGCCGATTTTGAAGCCTTTCACTTCCTGACCAATACCTACCACTTCACCGACATATTCATGGCCCACGACCATCGGCACCGGGATGGTTTTTTGCGACCACTCATCCCAGTTATAGATGTGAACGTCAGTCCCGCAGATGGCTGTTTTACGGATTTTAATCAGCAGATCGTTATGCCCGAGTTCCGGTACAGGGACGTCGGTCATCCAGATGCCCTCTTCCGCTTTCAGTTTGGATAACGCTTTCATCTCACATCCTCAGGCGATAACGCCCAGTTGTTTACCAATACGCGTGAATGCTTCTACTGCACGCGTAATTTGCTCAGGGGTATGCGCCGCAGACATCTGGGTACGAATACGCGCCTGACCTTTCGGAACGACCGGATAGAAGAAACCGGTGACGTAAATGCCCTCTTTTTGCAGCTCTCGGGCAAATTTCTGCGCCACTACCGCATCACCAAGCATGACCGGAATAATGGCGTGATCGGCTCCCGCCAGGGTAAAGCCCGCCGCCGACATTTGCTCACGGAACTGACGCGCGTTCGCCCACAGACGGTCACGCAACTCGCTACCCGCTTCAACCATCTCCAGCACTTTGATGGAAGCGGCGACAATCGCTGGTGCCAGCGAGTTGGAGAACAGGTACGGACGAGAACGCTGGCGCAGCCACTCAACCACTTCTTTGCGCGCCGCGGTATAACCACCAGAAGCCCCGCCCAGCGCTTTACCGAGCGTGCCGGTGATGATGTCAACACGCCCCATCACATCGCAGTATTCATGGGAACCACGACCATTTTCACCGACAAAACCGACCGCGTGGGAGTCGTCTACCATCACCAGGGCATCGTATTTATCTGCCAGATCGCAAACGCCCTTCAGATTGGCAATCACGCCATCCATCGAGAACACACCATCGGTGGCAATCAGCACATGACGCGCACCGGCTTCACGCGCTTCTTTCAGACGAGCTTCAAGCTCCTGCATATCGTTGTTGGCATAGCGATAGCGTTTAGCTTTACACAGACGCACACCATCAATAATAGACGCGTGGTTCAGTGCGTCGGAGATAATGGCGTCTTCCGCGCCCAGCAGCGTTTCAAACAGGCCACCGTTAGCATCAAAGCAGGAAGAGTAGAGAATCGCATCTTCCATCCCCAGGAATGCCGCCAGTTTTTGTTCAAGCTCTTTATGGCTGTCCTGAGTGCCGCAAATAAAACGCACCGAAGCCATGCCGAAACCGTGAGAATCCATTCCCGCCTTTGCTGCCGCAATCAGATCCGGATGATTCGCCAGCCCGAGATAGTTGTTGGCACAAAAGTTAATGACGTGGCTTCCATCAGCCACGGTGATATCTGCTTGCTGCGCAGACGTAATAATGCGCTCTTCTTTAAACAACCCTTCCGCCCGTGCGGTTTCCAGATCGTTGGTTAACTGCTGATAAAATTCTCCACGCATTGCGATTCTCCAGACAGGGCAAATTCCAGCACATATTACCCAAACTTATAGGTCGCGACGAGATGATGCGTTAACACTTCTGCAAAATTCAGGATAAATAACGTGTATCTTGATGTCTCTCAACACCTACAGATAGTAGAAAAACTGTACAGTTTTGGCTGAGCATAATGATGAGTGATTTTACTGCATTGATATAAAAAGAAAAAATGATGCCAAAGCATCATTTTTCCTATCTCAGTTGGCATCAAAACGCTACCCACTAATGGAGGGAAACCTATTTTCTTGAAAGGAAAATTCTCAGCGCCTGCATTTTTGCCCCTAAAGTGTTACTCCTGAAGCAGCGAAACAAATCGAACCATTTTCCTCTCCCCAGATAGTTTAGGTTGAAGAGATCGGAACGTTTGTAATAGCACATGACAAAAATGCCCTGGTCATCGTCCACAATGTTATTGTTTAGTGTTATTTTTTGACTTTCCAGAACTAATTTATAGAATTCTTTCCATTTATGCTGTGAACCAACAATTGCGCCCCCAATAATATATACATGATTGCCAATCATGAAATCAAAAGCCTGTTGTTGAGATGTAACAGTAAGCCCTTTTTTTATAGTGAAAAGATGCATCTTATTTTCATCAAATGGGAAATCCCAAATTTTCAATCCTCGAGTTACATTTGGCTTACGGCAATAGCCAAAATCTATCCACGCAATAAGAGGCGTTTTCACTAAACCCATGTTGATAGCTTTATTTACAAAATAGGCCTTAAGGTTACATACCAAAACATACTCTGGTGACCAGTACTCTGGGTTTTTTAATTGTCGAGGCTCAAGTCTATTTGTAAACGACTCATCTTTTTGAATTTTTTCGATACGACTTCTGATATATCTAAATTTCTTTTTTATATCGATAACGATAACCGTTGTTGGTTTTCCGTTGCGAATCGCTTCAATCCTTGGTTTCAAATCGGGAGAAGTGAAAATAATCATCTCATTTTCAAGTGCGGCCAGACGCTCAAAGTAACTAAAATAAACATCAACTGAACGAGCTAGTTTTTCACGGAACCCTTTATTAGCAGTCCAATCCCCTCTACCAATGTCAAAATATGCAGTGATAATTGTGGTGGATGATTTCATTACTAATAAGACCATTAATATAAAAAAAGAATTATATCATAAATATTAACAGAATGTATACTGTATATTATCCATTCAAATGATTCCGTTATTTATCATACATCGGAATATTGATACTAAAGCACTATTCACATGCAAAACCAACATCCGCCATGAAGGACTAGCTAAAACCCAAACTAGTTTGTTGCAATTAGCATCCTTGCACCTCTATGTAAAGGGCTGAAGGGATTCGGATGTGATGGTATGATTACAGACATTCGTGTCTGAGATTGTCTCTGACTCCATAATTCGAAGGTTACAGTTATGATCATCGTTACCGGCGGCGCGGGCTTTATCGGCAGCAACATCGTCAAGGCCCTGAATGATAAAGGCATCACCGATATTCTGGTGGTGGACAACCTGAAAGACGGCACCAAGTTTGTGAACCTGGTGGATCTGGATATCGCGGACTATATGGATAAGGAAGACTTCCTGATCCAGATTATGGCTGGCGAAGAGTTCGGTGATGTCGAAGCGATTTTCCACGAAGGCGCATGCTCTTCCACCACCGAGTGGGATGGCAAGTATATGATGGATAACAACTATCAATACTCCAAAGAGCTGCTGCACTACTGTCTGGAGCGCGAAATCCCGTTCCTGTATGCCTCTTCCGCAGCCACCTACGGCGGACGCACCTCCGACTTTATTGAATCCCGCGAGTACGAAAAACCGTTGAATGTCTACGGTTACTCAAAATTCCTGTTTGATGAATATGTTCGTCAAATCCTGCCAGAAGCGAACTCGCAGATTGTTGGCTTCCGCTATTTCAACGTTTATGGACCGCGTGAAGGCCATAAAGGCAGCATGGCGAGCGTCGCTTTCCATCTCAACACCCAGCTTAATAACGGTGAATCACCGAAGCTGTTCGAAGGTAGCGAGAACTTCAAACGTGACTTCGTCTATGTGGGCGACGTGGCAGATGTAAACCTGTGGTTCCTGGAAAATGGCGTTTCCGGTATCTTCAACCTCGGCACCGGTCGTGCAGAATCCTTCCAGGCAGTAGCAGATGCTACGCTGGCTTATCACAAGAAAGGCCAGATCGAATACATTCCGTTCCCGGATAAGCTGAAAGGCCGCTACCAGGCGTTCACTCAGGCAGATCTGACAAATCTGCGCGCGGCGGGTTACGACAAACCGTTCAAAACCGTTGCTGAAGGTGTAACGGAATACATGGCCTGGCTGAATCGCGACGCATAAGAGCTCTGCATGAAAATACTGGTGATCGGCCCGTCTTGGGTTGGCGACATGATGATGTCGCAAAGTCTCTATCGCACGCTCCAGGCGCGCTATCCCCAGGCGATAATCGATGTGATGGCACCGGCATGGTGCCGTCCATTATTATCGCGGATGCCGGAAGTTAACGAAGCTATCCCTATGCCTCTCGGTCACGGAGCGCTGGAAATCGGCGAACGCCGCAAACTGGGTCATAGCCTGCGTGAAAAGCGCTACGACCGCGCCTACGTCTTACCAAACTCCTTCAAATCTGCATTAGTGCCTTTCTTCGCGGGTATTCCTCATCGCACCGGCTGGCGCGGCGAGATGCGCTACGGTTTACTCAACGATGTACGCGTGCTCGATAAAGAAGCCTGGCCGCTAATGGTGGAACGCTATGTCGCGCTGGCCTATGACAAAGGCATTATGCGTACCGCACAAGATCTGCCGCAGCCATTGTTATGGCCGCAGTTGCAGGTGAGCGAAGGTGAAAAATCATATACCTGTAATCAATTTTCGCTTTCATCAGAACGTCCGATGATTGGCTTTTGCCCGGGTGCGGAGTTTGGTCCGGCAAAACGCTGGCCACACTACCACTATGCGGAACTGGCAAAGCAGCTGATTGATGAAGGTTATCAGGTGGTTCTGTTTGGCTCTGCGAAAGATCATGAAGCGGGCAATGAGATTCTTGCCGCTTTGAATACCGAGCAGCAGGCATGGTGTCGGAACCTGGCGGGGGAAACACAGCTTGATCAAGCGGTTATCCTGATTGCAGCCTGTAAAGCCATTGTCACTAACGATTCTGGCCTGATGCACGTTGCGGCGGCGCTCAATCGTCCGCTGGTTGCCCTGTATGGTCCAAGTAGCCCGGACTTCACACCGCCGCTATCCCATAAAGCGCGCGTGATCCGTCTGATTACCGGCTATCACAAAGTGCGTAAAGGTGACGCTGCGGAGGGTTATCACCAGAGCTTGATCGACATTACTCCCCAGCGCGTACTGGAAGAACTCAACGCGCTATTGTTACAAGAGGAAGCCTGACGGATGCGGGTTTTGATCGTTAAAACATCGTCGATGGGCGATGTTCTCCATACGTTGCCCGCACTCACTGATGCCCAGCAGGCAATCCCAGGGATTAAGTTTGACTGGGTGGTGGAAGAAGGGTTCGCACAGATTCCTTCCTGGCACGCTGCCGTTGAGCGAGTTATTCCTGTGGCAATACGTCGCTGGCGTAAAGCCTGGTTCTCGGCCCCCATAAAAGCTGAACGCAAAGCGTTTCGTGAAGCGCTACAAGCAGAGAACTATGACGCAGTTATCGACGCTCAGGGGCTGGTAAAAAGCGCGGCACTGGTGACACGTCTGGCGCATGGCGTAAAGCATGGATTGGACTGGCAAACCGCTCGCGAACCTTTAGCCAGCCTGTTTTACAATTGTAAGCATCATATTGCAAAACAGCAGCACGCCGTAGAACGCACCCGCGAACTGTTTGCCAAAAGTTTGGGCTATAGCAAACCGCAAACCCAGGGCGATTATGCTATCGCACAGCATTTTCTGACGAACCTGCCTACAGATGCTGGCGAATATGCCGTATTTCTTCATGCGACGACCCGTGATGATAAACACTGGCCGGAAGAACACTGGCGAGAATTGATTGGTTTACTGGCTGATTCAGGAATACGGATTAAACTTCCGTGGGGCGCGCCGCATGAGGAAGAACGGGCGAAACGACTGGCGGAAGGATTTGCTTATGTTGAAGTATTGCCGAAGATGAGTCTGGAAGGCGTTGCCCGCGTGCTGGCCGGGGCTAAATTTGTAGTGTCGGTGGATACGGGGTTAAGCCATTTAACGGCGGCACTGGATAGACCCAATATCACAGTTTATGGACCAACCGATCCGGGATTAATTGGTGGGTATGGGAAGAATCAAGTAGAGTGTCGTTCTACAAGTATGTCTCTTGCAGATTTGCCAGCTCAAACCGTTTTTCAAAATTTAAATCTTGAAATAATAACCAATAAGTTGACATCGGAGATAAGATGACCTCAACATTATTTTTCTCTCTCGAGAAAAAAAACTGGATAGCGTACTGGAACAGAGCTCTCGTATTCTTATTCATTACCACCTATTTTTTGGGTGGGATTACAAGGTATAAACATCTTATTGTTATTCTTATGACAATAACGACAATCGTCTATCTCTGCAAACGGCCAAAACACTATCTCTCACTATTTAAAACATTTCTTTTTGGTAGTGTTGCCATATTAACTATTGCTGCATTGCTGTCACTTCTTCAATCCCCTGATGCAGGTGCTAGCATGAAGGAAATTTTCAAAGCTATTATTGAGAATACTTTACTATGCACAATAGCAATACCGGTCATATTGAGAGACGAGAAAAGAGAAGATGTCGAAAAAATCGTTTTCTTCTCATTTATTAGTGCGTTGGGCTTACGCTGTTTTTCTGAATTGATTACCTATTATAAGGACTATCAACAAGGGATAATGCCATTCGCAGATTATAGACACCGTAGCATTTCTGACTCGATGGTCTTTTTATTCCCTGCATTGTTAAATTTCTGGCTTATCAAATCAGCAAAATACCGCATTTCTTTTGTGGTTCTAAGCGTTATTTTTATTTTTCTGATATTAGGAACTTTATCCAGAGGGGCCTGGCTTTCCGTGTTAGTCATTGGATTAATATGGATTCTGATGTTTAAACAATGGAAGTTACTATTAGTAGGAGTAATGGTTTCCATCATTGCATTGTCGGTTATTTTCACACATAAGGAGATGACCGCAAAGCTAACGTATAAACTTCAACAAACTAATAGTTCTTATCGCTATGCAAATGGTACTCAAGGCAGCGCACTCGATCTAATATTAGAAAATCCTGTTATTGGTTATGGTTACGGTAACGTTGCATATAAAGATGTCTATAATAAACGTGTCATTGATTATCCAGAATGGACCTTTAGACAATCAATAGGGCCACATAATTTTGCGCTATTCATCTGGTTTGGCACTGGTTTATTAGGGCTGGTAAGTCTTATGATGCTATACTGTGCAATATTGAAAGAGTGTATAAAAAATGGCGTCAAGAATAAATATCGCTCACCATATAATGCATATTATATAATCTTACTATCTTTTATAGGTTATTTTGTTATCCGTGGAAACGTAGAACAAATTGAACCAAATTTATTAGGCGTTTACGCCGGCTTATTATTAGCGATGAAAAACAAGTAAAAAATAAAAAAGGCTGCATAATGCGGCCTTTTTATTTATTCAAACCAATTATGAATAACCTCTTCGAATCTTTGAGTTACGCCATCCCAACTGTAGTGATCAAACACAAAGTCCTGACCTTGCTTTGCAACTGCTGTTAATTCAGGATTCGCTAACGTTTTTAAAATATCGCTGCTTATGGAGTCTGCAGTCATAGGTTCTTTTAAATGGAATCCCGTAGTATTTTCTTTGACAAATTCCGTCATCCCCCCACGCGTACTCACTAAAACAGGCTTACCAGCACCCATAGCTTCAATTGCCACCATGCAAAATGGTTCCTGGAACTGGGAAGGAATGACGACTAAATCTGCCAGTGGGTAATAACAATGCATCTTTTCAGGCGGTATGCTTCCTAACATAATGCAACGATCCTTCAAACGTTTTGCAATTTCCCTGACATTGCGTTGATATGCACCTTTGTCACTTTTACTCATTTCTGTATAATCACCAATCACAACTAATTTTAAATTTTTGTGAGCAGCGGCCAATTTTTCGAATGATTGCATCAACAGCAATATGCCTTTGTCAGGGACGATACGCCCAGCATAAAAAATAATTTTCTCTTCAGGGGAGATATTAAGTTCGCTTCTAGTGATCGGCTGAAAATTAGATTGATAGGTTTCTAAATCAATTCCATTTGGTACAATCTCAATATCTGCATTTGCTAAATAAGATTGGTAATACTTTTTCAAGTATAAACTAGGGACTATCATTTTAACATTTTGCTCAAGCAATTTTGGTTCAAATGCATTATGCATATGTATAACCACTCTTGCCTGAGGAGCTCGCTTACGAATTTGAGTGTATAGCTTCATGCTATTATGAACTACAATAACACTTTCTTTCGTTATAGGAAAATCATGTGCAATATTCAATATTCTCTGTGAATATGGAAGAGGATCAAGTCTTGTCCATTTTTGAAATAACCGCTTATATATGCGACTGAATCCAACCCTATGAATACTACAATTATCATTAACAAAGGTGTAATTTGAGTATCCTGGATTTTTGATACAAACAATACGATTTGGAAAATTGGTACGCTGAGCAACCTGATACATCCACGTTTCAACAGCAGCCGCTCCGCGAGGAGGAATTGAAAAAATAGGAGTAACCGTAAATATTATTTTATCAACCATCTCGTATATTAACCTTTCATAACATTATATTTAATTGCTGTAAAAACACCATCGAGAAATTTTTTCTGGTAAAGCAAGTGTTTATATTTTTCTTTGTGCTCATGTTTTTTAACAGCTTTTTTATAAGGTATATTTCTCCATGGTGATATATTATAAATATTACGAAAATAATCTGCAGAGGCGTAGTTCGCCCAATCATGCCATGGCTTAGTTATACCAGTATAATGTATGAAGACAGTGTCATCATTAATAAACCGGGTGTAATATTCACTATTTTTTTCTTCAAATTCTGACTTTATAGTATAAATACAATTATATTTTCTCGGTAATATTTTAGCATGATGTAGAAACATTAAGTTTAAAATATCTTGATCCGGGTACTTTAATTTTTTTATAATTGACTCATCTGATAATAGATCAAAGAATTTTTCCGTTAATCTTTGTTTTAACCATTCCCGTAAATTAATATACATTACACCAGAGTTAAAATAGCTACCGTTAAAATCCTCATTACACAAACGCTCAGCGCTTTTACTTTGCATAGCATCTACATCAATTACCACTGCCCCATATTCATCTTTAAACTCTAATGCTATTAACTCGTTCAATGAACCCTTACAGACGATATCAGCATCAAGATATAATAATGAATCCAATCGCGCAGAAAAATAATCAAATGAAAGCAAACGATAATAAATAGATACTGGCCAGATATTTGATTGAGGTAGCGCCTTCAATGGCTCAGAATCAATATGATATAATTTAATTACTGTTTGATACTTCGTTGCTAATTGTGATAATAATTCAATATACTCTTTGTCTAAGTAATCAGCGATTATGTGAAAGGTAAATTTGTTTTGTTTATTCTTTTCAAGAATTGAAGCAATTGAAATCGCAGCCCCAACCTGGTAGTTCTCATCAATACCCCATGAGACATTAAACGTTTCCCGTTCATCAAGTTTAACGGGGCGCTTGTCCAGTTCAATTATATCTTTAAATTGAGTAAGATGTTTAAAATCCAATTTAATTACCCTTCATCATAATCATTATTTGCTCTTCAATCCTAGTTTGACTTTTACATCCCTGATTACTTTTTTAATTTTCTTTTTGAATATAAGATATGTATAGCCAAAGTCTTTCAATTCATTTTTTATATTATAGTGCCGTTCAAGATCAATGCGATCTTTTGCTTTTAAAACAGCGGTTGTTTTTTTACCTGAAAGGTCAATTAGTCTTAAACCTTTTTCGGATACTATAAAATTTCCTTTATGAGGATCGCCAGACACCATTCCATGCTGATGCAACTCTTTTATCGATTCTGATAATTGATCCTTCAGATCTTCAGAAATTTCCAAATACTCATTTAACCCGACACCTTCAATATACTCAATGAGCATAATATAATAATGAGCGAAATTTAATGTTTTACGTTCAGCTAGCAAAAAATAGTCATTAATTGATTGGATGCCTTCACCACGTACCCGATCGGTTTGATAAATTAAATTTTCATAATAATCTTTTTTTATGCAAGATTTTAAGAAACGTTCGGTCATTTTATGCTTTGGCGCATAAACTTTAAGTACAAGAGGTCCACGAGCAGTGTCAATAAGAATGACTTTAGTATCATCAATAGAACGAAAAACTTTTAATGTTTTAACCCTGCAAGTTAAAAAGTCATTTAGAACTTGCTCATAAAAGGGATCATTATCTTTTATGAAG
>NZ_JBQZXC010000119.1:0-10760 GCF_053555815.1 Shigella sp. SIG6
AGGACGAAAATAATCACTTCACGAAATTGCGTGCTGTTTTCCAGAATTTTTCGTCATTCGGGTTAGCCAGTTTAGCCATTCGTTACTCTCTTCATTCCAATAGCATTAATTTTCTCTGCAATAATTGTTGTAAAAATGTGACGCAAAGAGGTTTTTGGTCATAAGTAATTACCGTCAAGTGCCGATGACTTTCTATCAGGAGTAAACCTGGACGAGAGACAACGGTAATGAATACAACTCCCTCACAGCGATTAGGTTTTTTGCATCACATCAGGCTGGTTCCGTTATTTGCCTGCATTCTTGGCGGTATCTTAGTTCTATTCGCATTAAGTTCTGCTCTGGCTGGCTATTTCCTCTGGCAGGCCGATCGCGATCAGCGTGATGTTACTGCGGAGATTGAGATTCGGACCGGGTTAGCGAACAGTTCAGATTTTTTGCGTTCAGCCCGGATCAATATGATTCAGGCCGGGGCTGCGAGTCGTATTGCGGAAATGGAAGCAATGAAGCGAAATATTGCGCAAGCCGAATCGGAGATTAAACAGTCGCAGCAAGGTTATCGTGCTTATCAGAATCGACCGGTGAAAACACCTGCTGATGAAGCCCTCGACACTGAATTAAATCAACGCTTTCAGGCTTATATCACGGGTATGCAACCTATGTTGAAATATGCCAAAAATGGCATGTTTGAAGCGATTATCAATCATGAAAGTGAGCAGATCCGACCGCTGGATAATGCTTATACCGATATTTTGAACAAAGCCGTTAAGATACGTAGCACCAGAGCCAACCAACTGGCGGAACTGGCCCATCAGCGCACCCGCCTAGGTGGGATGTTCATGATTGGCGCGTTTGTGCTTGCCCTGGTCATGACGCTGATAACATTTATGGTGCTACGTCGGATCGTCATTCGTCCACTGCAACATGCCGCACAACGGATTGAAAAAATCGCCAGTGGCGATCTGACGATGAATGATGAACCGGCGGGTCGTAATGAAATCGGTCGCTTAAGTCGTCATTTACAGCAAATGCAGCATTCACTGGGGATGACAGTAGGGACTGTTCGACAGGGCGCGGAAGAGATTTATCGTGGCACCAGCGAAATTTCAGCTGGCAATGCGGACCTGTCATCTCGCACTGAAGAACAAGCGGCGGCTATCGAACAAACTGCCGCCAGCATGGAGCAACTCACTGCGACGGTGAAACAGAATGCGGATAACGCGCATCATGCCAGCAAACTGGCGCAAGAGGCTTCTATTAAAGCCAGCGATGGCGGGCAGACGGTTTCCGGTGTAGTAAAAACGATGGGCGCTATCTCCACGAGTTCGAAGAAAATTTCTGAGATCACCGCCGTCATCAACAGTATTGCTTTCCAGACGAATATTCTGGCACTGAATGCTGCCGTTGAAGCCGCGCGAGCGGGTGAGCAAGGGCGTGGATTTGCCGTTGTCGCCAGCGAAGTACGGACACTCGCAAGCCGCAGCGCTCAGGCAGCGAAAGAGATTGAAGGCTTGATCAGTGAATCAGTCAGGTTAATTGACCTGGGGTCGGATGAGGTGGCAACGGCAGGGAAAACCATGAGCACTATTGTTGATGCCGTCGCGAGTGTCACACATATCATGCAGGAAATCGCCGCCGCCTCGGATGAACAAAGTAGAGGCATAACTCAGGTTAGCCAGGCGATTTCTGAAATGGATAAGGTGACGCAACAGAATGCTTCTCTGGTAGAAGAGGCCTCAGCAGCGGCGGTGTCCCTTGAAGAACAGGCTGCACGATTAACTGAGGCGGTGAACGTATTCCGTCTGAACAAACATTCTGTGTCGGCAGAACCTCGCGGAGCGGGTGAACCAGTTAGTTTCGCTACGGTGTGAAAATGTTCAAGGAGGGATCGACAGATCCCTTCACCTTTCAGAACGGCATTGATTTTCGAATAGCGTTAATCATCAACTGGCAACCAGAAGAGAACGTCGCATCTACGCGGGTCAGTATTCCAATCGGTTCGCCTGCACCATGTCCCGGAACAGGCAGGGCCACCAGCGTGGCATGACGCAGGTCGTCTTTTACAGCGCCAGAAGGGACAAACCACACGTAATCGTATTCAACGGTAAGTTGACGAGATAGCGAAGCAGACAGCGTTTCGATACAACCCGAAGGAATTTTACAGCCCTGGCTCTGCACTAATGCATCTGAATGCTGGCGTGGCGCAGTGCCTTCTGGTGATACAACGACCGGCCATTCCAGCACCCGGCTTAGCGTTACGTTCTCCTGAAGTAGCGGGTGATTAGGGCGGACAACCAGCTTCAACGATTCAAGAAACAGCAGTTCGTAATTAAGCCCGGTCATCAGTTCAGGATCTGACATCCGACCAATGCCGATATCGATTTCCCCGGTTTTTAAACCCGCCAGAATCATAGGGTTACTCATTGTCGCAACTTGCAAGGTCGTCTCTTTTTGTTGCTGATGAAACTGACCTATAACCGAAGGTAATATCCCCAGTGCCGCAGTAGGTAGTGCACCAACCCTGACGACATCATTATTAAGACCTTCTTTACGATGAAGCGACTGTCCGGCAGTGTTGATGGCGTCAAGAACTCTGACTGCATGCGTTAAAAATTGTTCGCCGGGTAAGGTAAGTTGCGCCCCCTGACGACCACGCTCAAACAAGCGAGCGCCCGTCAGCTGCTCCAGTTCATTCAATGTATTAGAGAGCGCAGGTTGACTCAAATTAAGGGTTTCAGCCGCGCGCCCCAAAGTTCCTTGTTGTGCGACAGCTACGAATGTATGAAGGTGGCGCAAACGGATGCGCTGACTAAACAGACTATTTTTTTCCATAAGCGATGTTAAAAACGAAGCGGTGTCGCTGACAAGTGAAGTTGTTTGATTATGATAACTTGATTGCAAAATATTATTAACAATTAAAGCAATTATGTTACAGCAAAATGGATAATATTGATGTTTTCGCGGCGAGATCACAGTTTGTAAATTCTTCCCGCCAGAGTGAATGCGGTTACCTACACTCCAGATTACTGACCACTGGAGGCAGACACTATGGCGAACAGCATCACGGCGGATGAGATTCGGGAACAGTTTTCGCAGGCAATGTCAGCCATGTACCAGCAAGAAGTTCCGCAATATGGCACGCTGCTGGAACTGGTAGCTGATGTGAATCTGGCTGTGCTGGAAAACAATCCTCAACTGCACGAAAAAATGGTAAATGCAGACGAGCTGGCGCGACTGAATGTTGAACGTCATGGGGCGATTCGCGTTGGGACTGCACAAGAGCTTGCTACTCTTCGGCGGATGTTTGCCATTATGGGGATGTACCCGGTGAGCTATTACGATCTCTCGCAGGCAGGGGTGCCGGTACATTCGACAGCATTTCGGCCCATTGATGATGCTTCTCTGGCGCGTAATCCCTTCCGCGTTTTTACATCCTTACTCCGCCTTGAGCTTATCGAGAACGAAATTTTGCGCCAGAAAGCGGCGGAGATTCTGCGTCAGCGCGATATCTTCACCCCACGTTGTCGACAACTGTTAGAGGAATATGAGCAGCAGGGCGGTTTTAACGAAACACAGGCACAGGAGTTTGTGCAGGAAGCCCTGGAAACGTTTCGCTGGCACCAGTTAGCAACGGTAGATGAAGAAACCTATCGCGCCTTGCACAACGAACATCGGTTGATTGCTGATGTGGTCTGTTTTCCTGGATGCCATATCAACCACCTGACGCCACATACGCTGGATATTGACCGGGTGCAGTCGATGATGCCTGAATGCGGAATTGAACCCAAAATTCTCATCGAGGGGCCGCCGCGCCGCGAGGTACCGATTTTACTACGCCAGACCAGCTTTAAAGCACTGGAAGAGACGGTGTTGTTTGCGGGGCAGAAACAGGGCACGCATACCGCGCGCTTTGGTGAAATTGAGCAGCGTGGCGTGGCATTAACGCCGAAAGGGCGACAACTGTATGATGATCTTCTGCGTAACGCTGGAACCGGGCAGGATAATCTCACTCACCAAATGCATTTACAGGAAACCTTCCGCACTTTTCCTGACAGTGAGTTTTTAATGCGTCAGCAAGGGTTGGCATGGTTCCGGTACCGTCTGACGCCTTCGGGTGAGGCGCATCGTCAGGTGATTCATCCTGGAGACGATCCACAGCCCTTAATTGAACGTGGTTGGGTAGTGGCGCAACCCATCACCTATGAAGATTTCTTGCCCGTTAGTGCGGCGGGGATCTTCCAGTCAAATCTGGGTAATGAAACGCAGACACGCAGTCACGGTAATGCCAGTCGCGAAGCATTTGAGCAGGCGTTGGGTTGTCCGGTTTTGGATGAGTTCCAGCTTTACCAGGAAGCGGAAGAACGCAGTAAACGTCGCTGTGGTTTGCTTTAAATTCTGACCATCCGCCTTTGCAAAAATTTGCCTGATTTTACAAACGAATCAGGCTCATCCCATCGACATAAAAAAAATGCCGATTTATGCATATTCTCTCAGTTCAACAATTGGATTATTAATAAATATTGTCTAGAGTGAGCGGTCATAAATAAGCACTTTCTTGCCGCTGAAAACGACCAGCGCGGGACCATTCACAACACCAGAAGGACTCACTTTCAGGTATGGATCGTAGACGATTTATTAAAGGTTCAATGGCTATGGCCGCCGTGTGCGGTACCAGCGGCATTGCTTCTCTTTTTTCTCAGGCGGCATTCGCGGCAGATTCTGATATTGCCGACGGGCAAACCCAGCGTTTTGACTTCTCCATTCTACAGTCAATGGCGCACGACTTAGCGCAAACAGCGTGGCGTGGTGCGCCTCGTCCGTTACCTGACACGCTGGCGACAATGACGCCGCAGGCTTATAACAGTATTCAATACGACGCCGAAAAATCGCTCTGGCATAACGTTGAGAACCGTCAACTGGACGCTCAGTTCTTCCATATGGGAATGGGATTCCGTCGCCGCGTTCGTATGTTTTCTGTAGATCCAGCAACACATCTGGCGCGTGAAATTCACTTTCGCCCGGAGTTGTTCAAATACAACGATGCAGGTGTTGATACCAAACAATTAGAAGGGCAAAGCGATCTCGGCTTTGCCGGTTTTCGCGTGTTTAAAGCCCCCGAACTGGCGCGCCGTGATGTAGTATCATTTCTCGGCGCGAGTTATTTCCGCGCCGTTGATGATACATATCAATACGGTTTGTCGGCCCGCGGCCTGGCGATCGACACTTACACCGACAGTAAAGAAGAGTTCCCCGACTTTACCGCCTTCTGGTTTGATACGGTAAAACCGGGGGCAACTACCTTTACCGTTTATGCGTTGCTCGATAGCGCCAGCATTACTGGTGCCTATAAGTTCACTATCCATTGTGAGAAAAGTCAGGTGATTATGGATGTGGAAAATCACCTGTATGCGCGCAAAGACATTAAACAACTGGGCATTTCGCCGATGACCAGTATGTTCAGCTGCGGTACTAATGAACGTCGGATGTGCGATACAATTCATCCGCAAATTCATGACTCTGATCGTCTGTCCATGTGGCGGGGCAACGGCGAGTGGATTTGCCGTCCGCTGAATAATCCGCAAAAATTGCAGTTCAATGCTTACACCGACAACAACCCGAAAGGGTTTGGTTTATTGCAACTGGATCGTGACTTCTCCCATTATCAGGACATTATGGGCTGGTATAACAAACGCCCAAGTCTGTGGGTGGAACCGCGTAACAAGTGGGGTAAGGGCACCATCGGCCTGATGGAAATCCCAACAACGGGCGAAACGCTGGATAACATTGTCTGCTTCTGGCAGCCAGAAAAAGCTGTAAAAGCAGGTGATGAGTTTGCATTCCAGTATCGTCTGTACTGGAGTGCGCAACCGCCTGTTCATTGCCCATTAGCGCGCGTTATGGCGACGCGTACCGGCATGGGCGGTTTCCCGGAAGGTTGGGCGCCAGGTGAACACTATCCCGAAAAATGGGCGCGTCGTTTTGCCGTCGATTTCGTTGGTGGTGATCTGAAAGCTGCCGCGCCAAAAGGCATTGAGCCGGTGATTACGCTTTCCAGTGGGGAAGCGAAGCAAATCGAAATTCTCTATATTGAACCCATCGATGGTTATCGTATTCAGTTTGACTGGTATCCGACTTCGGACTCCACTGATCCGGTCGATATGCGGATGTATCTACGTTGTCAGGGGGACGCTATCAGTGAAACATGGCTGTATCAGTATTTCCCGCCAGCGCCGGATAAACGTCAGTATGTTGACGACCGCGTGATGAGTTAATCGTTTTTTCTTCGGCACCTTCTTCGGGAGGTGCCGTCTGGTTAAACACGATCCCGCTCGCATTTTTCCCTAAGTTAAATGAGTAATCTGATGGTGTGTATTTCAGATACACCGTGTCAGCCACTAACAGGGAGTGCGTATGTTTCCAGAATACCGAGATTTAATATCCCGTCTGAAAAACGAAAATCCTCGCTTTATGTCCTTGTTCGATAAACACAATAAACTTGATCATGAAATTGCCAGAAAGGAAGGTTCCGACGGTCGAGGGTACAATGCGGAAGTGGTCCGCATGAAAAAACAAAAGCTACAGTTAAAAGATGAGATGCTCAAAATCCTGCAGCAGGAGAGCGTCAAAGAGGTGTAAACTTTCCTAAGCCGCCAGCCAGGCGGCTTTTTTAACAACAGCATGGATTGACTGGAGATAAGATGACTGAAACGATAAAAGTAAGCGAATCACTTGAATTACATGCTGTTGCGGAAAGTCACGTCACACCTCTTTATCAGTTAATCTGTAAAAATAAAACCTGGTTACAGCAGTCGCTAAACTGGCCGCAGTTCGTTCAGAGTGAAGAGGACACGCGAAAAACGGTGCAGGGTAATGTGATGTTGCATCAACGCGGCTATGCCAAAATGTTCATGATTTTCAAAGAAGATGAACTTATCGGCGTTATCTCGTTTAATCGTATTGAACCACTGAATAAAACTGCTGAAATCGGCTACTGGCTGGACGAATCTCATCAGGGGCAGGGGATCATTTCTCAGGCGCTGCAGGCATTGATTCATCATTACGCTCAGTCTGGTGAACTTAGACGCTTCGTGATCAAATGTCGGGTGGACAATCCGCAAAGCAACCAGGTCGCTTTGCGCAATGGTTTTATCCTTGAAGGTTGCCTGAAACAGGCTGAGTTCCTGAATGATGCCTATGATGATGTGAACTTATACGCGCGTATTATCGATTCATAATAACCCTGCCAGCGGCGTTCGCGTAATGCGCTCCTCGCCGTTAATGACTTTTGGACCACGGACATGAACCGTGTCGCCATCAAAGGCTTCAACGACGGCGTGGTCGGTTAACTCCACATGGTTTTCAATTATCACCGCACCTGTAATACGGCTCTCACCTTGTATTACAACGTGCTCGTCGAGCAGAATCGGTCCACCACGTACCACGGCATTTCCGCCAATCAAGACATGATGTTTTAACACACAATTACCTTCCACAATGGCATATTCCGCCACCTGCGAACTGTAATGAATCGTCGGAATGGCATCTTCTTCTATGCCAGCTTTCACCTGCGCGTGACCGTAGACTTTAGCGCAATCGCATAGCCAGACGTTGTTCTCTTCATTACCTTCAACACTGGCAAAATCAAAAACTTCGGCGCGATGTTCAATAAAAGCATACCGGACGACGGCATCGCCATAAATTTGTGCCTGGTGGACAATACGCGAGGCGCTAACCCTTGCGCGATCATAAATTTGGAGCAGGAGTTGATGGTCGGGCGTTAAGCCTTGTGCGGCGACGATCATAGAATGTTGATCAATTAAGGCGTGACCAAATATTCTACATTGCCCGTAAACTAATGAGTCATGAATGGTGACACTGTCACTTATATATGCACCCTGGCTGATTTCACTATTATCGATCCAGACGTTATCCGTTGCGTAAACCTCTCCCCACAGCACGCTGGTGCCGGTGATACGCGTATTACCGGAAATCACCGTTCCGCCGAACGCAATAGCATTCTGGTCGTAAATCCAGCAATTTTCTTCCTGTGCTAACACCGTTTCGCGATCGATCCAGCCGCCAGCGGTTCCTGCTATCACATCGTTAAAATCGCTAATGGCGATAATCTGCCGTAATAACACACTTTTTTTAGTGCCATCTTCCTGATAACTAAAGGCTCGCTGTTCTTCACTTAGGCGATATTTGCGCATAGCGTTTTCCCACAGGTGACTTACTATAACCGTAGCAAATTCTGCGGCTCTGGCTATGCGCGAGAAAATTCCATAAAATGCATTTCAAATATACTTTATAAATTAAACAAAATGAGTAAGAAGATGCAGAGCGATAAAGTGCTCAATTTGCCGGCAGGCTACTTTGGTATTGTGTTGGGGACGATAGGGATGGGATTTGCTTGGCGCTATGCCAGCCAGGTTTGGCAGGTCAGCCACTGGTTAGGGGATGGGCTGGTGATTCTGGCGATGATCATCTGGGGATTATTGGCTAGCGCATTTATTACCCGACTCATACGCTTTCCGCATAGCGTGCTGGCGGAAGTTCGCCATCCAGTGCTGAGCAGTTTTGTGAGTTTGTTTCCGGCAACGATGATGCTGGTGGCGATTGGTTTTGTTCCGTGGTTTCGCCCACTGGCGGTGTGCATGTTCAGTTTTGGTGTCGTGGTTCAGTTGGCTTATGCCGCCTGGCAAACTGCGGGATTATGGCGCGGATCTCACCCTGAAGAAGCTACCACGCCTGGACTGTATCTGCCGACAGTTGCCAACAACTTTATCAGCGCAATGGCCTGTGGTGCGTTGGGCTACACCGACGCCGGTCTGGTGTTTTTAGGCGCAGGCGTTTTCTCATGGCTAAGCCTTGAACCGGTGATCTTGCAGCGTCTGCGCAGTTCGGGAGAATTACCCACGGCACTGCGGACATCACTCGGCATTCAGCTCGCTCCTGCGCTGGTGGCCTGTAGTGCCTGGCTGAGCGTCAACGGCGGCGAGGGTGACACGCTGGCGAAAATGCTTTTCGGTTATGGACTGCTGCAACTGCTGTTTATGCTACGTCTGATGCCATGGTATCTCTCCCAGCCATTTAATGCTTCATTCTGGAGTTTCTCGTTCGGCGTATCTGCACTGGCAACCACCGGTTTGCATCTGGGGAGTGGCAGCGATAATGGATTTTTCCATACGCTGGCGGTGCCGCTGTTTATCTTTACCAATTTTATTATTGCAATACTGCTCATCCGTACTTTTGCGCTTCTGATGCAGGGAAAATTGTTAGTCAGAACCGAGCGCGCCGTTTTAATGAAAGCAGAGGACAAAGAATGATCATTCGTGACGAAAACTATTTTACTGATAAATATGAA
Source organism: Shigella sp. SIG6 (assembly GCF_053555815.1). Lineage (NCBI taxonomy): Bacteria > Pseudomonadati > Pseudomonadota > Gammaproteobacteria > Enterobacterales > Enterobacteriaceae > Shigella > Shigella sp. SIG6. Next base: position 9,362 of record NZ_JBQZXC010000119.1, read on the forward strand.
TTAACCCGCACACACTCTGAAGTACTGGAAGCGGTGAAAGTGGTTAAACCGGGTAAAACGCTGGATCTGGGCTGTGGCAATGGTCGTAACAGTCTTTACCTGGCAGCCAATGGTTATGATGTTGACGCATGGGATAAAAATGCCATGAGTATCGCCAACGTCGAGCGCATTAAATCCATTGAAAATCTGGATAATTTACACACCCGGGTCGTTGATCTGAATAACCTCACATTTGATGGACAGTACGATTTTATTCTTTCGACTGTGGTGCTGATGTTCCTTGAGGCTAAAACCATCCCAGGGTTGATTGCCAATATGCAACGTTGCACTAAACCTGGTGGTTACAACCTGATTGTGGCGGCGATGGATACCGCTGATTATCCATGTACCGTCGGCTTCACGTTTGCCTTCAAAGAGGGAGAATTACGTCGATATTACGAAGGCTGGGAGAGGGTGAAATACAATGAAGACGTCGGCGAGCTGCACCGCACCGACGCCAACGGTAATCGTATTAAACTGCGTTTCGCCACGATGCTGGCACGTAAAAAATGACCCGGTAAGCACAAAACGCGTGAAAATTCCCCACGCTGAGATGATTTACTGTTCTTCTTTTCGGTAAGCATATTTTTTATCGAAGGGATGTGAAATTAATCACAGTAGTCGAAGTTTTTTAGCAGCTTAACTTACTGAAATTTAACTACTGATGATTGACTTAGCCCCTTTTTCGGCATTGACTATGTCGTCTGAAAAGGGGCTGAAAAATTTATTTTCACCAACACTTTTTTTGCCACAACACGAAGCGGCGCTTTTTGCTATAACTTAGAAAGTAATATAATCATCTCAGGAAACTATTCATGCGTACCACATCATTTGCGAAAGTTGCAGCTTTATGCGGCTTGTTGGCTCTGTCTGGTTGTGCCTCTAAAATCACCCAGCCAGATAAATATTCTGGTTTTTTAAACAATTACTCTGATTTAAAAGAAACAACCTCAGCAACAGGTAAACCTGTTTTACGTTGGGTAGACCCGAGTTTTGATCAAAGCAAATATGACAGCATCGTCTGGAACCCAATCACTTATTATCCGGTACCAAAACCTTCTACCCAGGTAGGGCAGAAAGTTCTGGATAAAATTTTGAACTATACCAACACCGAAATGAAAGAAGCGATAGCGCAGCGTAAACCAGTGGTTACCACCGCTGGGCCGCGTAGTCTGATTTTCCGTGGGGCCATTACCGGTGTAGATACCAGCAAAGAAGGGCTGCAATTCTATGAAGTGGTTCCTGTTGCATTAGTGGTTGCGGGGACGCAAATGGCTACAGGCCACCGTACCATGGATACTCGCCTCTATTTTGAAGGTGAGCTGATTGATGCAGCGACTAATAAACCGGTTATCAAAGT
>NZ_JBQZXC010000120.1:0-10676 GCF_053555815.1 Shigella sp. SIG6
AACAAAGGTTGGTACTGAAAACGGGCAACTCCTTGGTAATACTCTCACAGGTAATGACGCAGCAAAAGGAGTCGGTGTACTCATAGAAGGTTTAGCAACTAGTAAAAATCCTCTAATGACATTGAAACCTAATGATTCAAATTCTGTTTATAAAGATTACGACCCGAGAGGCAAAGACGATACAACAGGAGGAGTTTACCCGGATCAAGATACAGGTATAACATACCCTCTCCATTTCCAGGCCACGCTACAACAGGATGGAACTATACCAATAGAAGCTGGTGAGTTTAAAGCCACCAGTACTTTCCAGGTAACCTACCCTTAATAAGTCCACCGCACCGCCATCATCTGGCGGTGCGGTAATTGATAAATCATTGCCCCCACCAATGTGACTGATAAAATGCCAGGCAACACGACATCATTTATCAGGATACGTTATGAAACCGACCACCATTGCTTCACTTCAGAAATATAAGCAGGATAAAAAGCGTTTCGCGACCATCACCGCTTACGACTACAGCTTCGCGAAACTATTTGCTGATGAAGGGCTTAACGTCATGCTGGTAGGCGACTCGCTGGGCATGACCGTTCAGGGCCACGATTCCACTCTGCCAGTAACCGTTGCTGATATCGCCTACCACACTGCCGCCGTACGTCGCGGCGCACCAAACTGCCTGCTATTGGCTGACCTGCCGTTTATGGCGTATGCCACGCCGGAACAAGCCTTTGAAAACGCCGCAACGGTTATGCGTGCCGGTGCCAATATGGTCAAAATTGAGGGCGGTGAGTGGCTGGTCGAAACCGTAAAAATGCTGACCGAACGTGCCGTTCCTGTATGTGGTCACTTAGGTTTAACCCCACAGTCAGTGAATATTTTCGGTGGCTACAAAGTACAGGGGCGCGGCAATGAAGCGAGCGATCGACTACTCAGCGATGCATTAGCCTTAGAAGCCGCGGGGGCACAGCTGCTGGTGCTGGAATGCGTGCCGGTTGAGCTGGCAAAACGTATTACCGAAGCACTGGCGATCCCGGTTATTGGTATTGGTGCAGGCAACGTCACTGACGGGCAAATCCTCGTGATGCACGACGCCTTTGGTATTACCGGCGGTCACATTCCTAAATTCGCTAAAAATTTCCTCGCCGAAACGGGCGACATCCGCGCGGCTGTGCGGCAGTATATGGCTGAAGTGGAGTCCGGCGTTTATCCGGGCGAAGAACACAGTTTCCATTAAGGAGTCACGTTGTGTTAATTATCGAAACCCTGCCGCTGCTGCGTCAGCAAATTCGCCGCCTGCGTATGGAAGGCAAGCGCGTGGCGCTGGTGCCTACTATGGGTAATCTGCACGATGGCCATATGAAGCTGGTCGACGAAGCCAAAGCCCGCGCCGATGTGGTCGTCGTCAGTATTTTCGTTAACCCGATGCAGTTCGACCGCCCGGAAGATCTGGCACGTTATCCACGGACCTTGCAGGAGGACTGCGAGAAGCTAAACAAACGTAAAGTGGATTTAGTTTTCGCCCCTTCGGTAAAAGAGATCTACCCGAACGGTACTGAAACCCACACTTACGTTGACGTTCCTGGCCTTTCGACCATGCTGGAAGGTGCCAGCCGTCCGGGACATTTTCGCGGCGTTTCGACTATTGTCAGCAAGCTGTTCAACCTGGTCCAGCCGGACATCGCCTGCTTCGGTGAAAAAGATTTTCAGCAACTGGCGTTGATCCGCAAAATGGTTGCCGATATGGGCTTCGATATTGAGATTGTCGGTGTGCCAATTATGCGCGCCAAAGACGGTCTGGCGCTAAGTTCCCGTAACGGTTATCTGACGGCGGAACAACGCAAAATTGCGCCTGGTCTGTACAAAGTTTTAAGTTCGATTGCTGACAAATTGCAGGCTGGGGAACGGGATCTCGATGAAATTATTACCATTGCGGGGCAAGAACTGAATGAAAAAGGCTTCCGCGCCGATGATATTCAGATTCGCGATGCCGACACATTGCTGGAAGTTTCTGAAACCAGCAAACGGGCAGTAATTCTGGTAGCCGCCTGGCTTGGCGATGCTCGCCTGATCGACAACAAAATGGTCGAGCTGGCGTAATACTTAACTGGCGCTACGGCTGATGGCGCCAGTTATTAATTTACCCCACGTCATCTGTCATAACACAGGTAACTTAAATAAGGTTAATTACCTTATCAATCTCAGCAAGAGGTAAATTTGCCATCTCTGCAACGTCTTCCCGAGACATTCCTTTACTTAGAAGACGCAGGGCGAATTCTTGCCTTTCCTCCTGTCTTCCCTGCTGAATCCCCTTCTCAATCCCTTTCTCTTCAAACCACTGCGCCAGCGTCATCATAGACTTCCCTCCCGTTTCCCTGTCTCTCAGCACACCATAAAACAAATCCGCTTGTTCAGTATGACCGCGTTGCAGCATATAGTTTTGCATGGCAACTAACTGACTTCCGCTAGTGTACCCTTCGTCAATCAGCGTGACCAGTTGCTCCAGCAATAACATTAAGTCGCGCTGGCGAATATGTTTTTGCAGTAGTTCGAGAATCGCAATCCGCCGATGTTGCATGATTTCGTCATCCGGTGTGATGGTGATATCCACCAGCGGGAAAGGACTGTTATAGACGCGTCGCGCCAGCTCCGGCGAGTAAAACATATCAAACCAGCACATTGAGAGCGGATAAGGTGTGGCCTCGCCCTGATAAAACAGTATCGGCACCACCAGCGGCAGCTTATCGTGGCCAGCCTCCAGATGCCGGTGCATGGCAGCAATAGAATAACGCATCATGCGAAAGGCCATTTTCTTATCCGGCTTGCTTTGGTGTTCAATCACAACATGCAGATAACCGGGATTGCCCTGCATTTGCACAGAATAGAGCACATCCGTGCTGTGACCTTTCAGGCTCTCTTCAATGAAACTCCCCGACTCTAAATGAAGCGTGTTGAGATCACAAAGTTCGCGTAATTCCACTGGCAAATGTATCTCCAGAAAGTCGCGAGCCGTCTCCGCATGCATTAAAAATTGTTTAAATACCGCGTCATGCGGTGTGGTACTCGGTGCATCCATCTTCCCTGTCTTCCGTGTGGCCTTGCGTGAAGGCAGTATCCAGTCAAGGCGTGCTATCGTCAGTCACCTCTTTATTGTTTACCGAGCAGCGTTCATAAAAATATCAATTCGTTACAGGCGTTACATGGCACGCTTCGGCGCGGTACGCAAACTGCTGACGCAAATGCCATCAGATGAGTAGACACTCATCAAAAATCGGGCAATACTGCGTGAGAATTTCCTCAAAGCAGGCACCGCCTGCTTCGTTAACGACAGGGTAGAAAGGTAGAAGTTATGATTCGCACGATGCTGCAGGGCAAACTCCACCGCGTGAAAGTGACTCATGCGGACCTGCACTATGAAGGTTCTTGCGCCATTGACCAGGATTTTCTTGACGCAGCCGGTATTCTCGAAAACGAAGCCATCGATATCTGGAATGTCACCAACGGCAAGCGTTTCTCCACTTATGCCATCGCGGCAGAACGCGGTTCGAGAATTATTTCTGTTAACGGTGCGGCGGCCCACTGCGCCAGCGTCGGCGATATTGTCATCATCGCCAGCTTCGTTACCATGCCAGATGAAGAAGCTCGCACCTGGCGACCCAATGTCGCCTATTTTGAAGGCGACAATGAAATGAAACGTACCGCGAAAGCGATTCCGGTACAGGTTGCTTGATTGTTATCCCTGCGGCTGGTTACTCACCAGCCGCGACATCTTCTCCAGCGAATCCGTTCTTAAGATATAAAGTCGTTTTAGTAACAACGGATTATCCCCCGGTTTTACTTTGCCTTTCATGGTTGTCACCGCCAGGTGAAATCCGGCATCGTTTGCTGCCTTCACGGCTTTGTTATTAAAGCCGCCAAACGGATACGAAAGATACCAGACATGTGGATTAAATTGCGCCAGAGCGCGGCGTGAACGTGCAAAATCAAACAGAATATTGTGCTCACTACGGCTCAGTAATATGGGTCGGCGATAACCATCTACCCGATGCAAAAAATGGGTATGTGACTGGAAATCAAAAACATCGCGAATTTCGTTAAGCTCAGAAACGCTCATAAATTGCAGCGATTTTGGGTTCCACTTCTGCGGGTGACGTTTGATGCGTGAGGTAACAATAAACACCGTCGCCTTCATGCCATATTGTTTCAACACAGGATACGCATAGCGGCTCACCGACTTGAGGCCATCATCAAAGGTAATCACCACCGCTCGCGCAGGGAGATTGATCGTATTCTTCACGTAACCTTCCAGCTGCGCCATGCTCAGTGTCGCGTATCCCCTGTCGCGCAGCCAGGCCATTTGGTTATTGAAAGCGCGTACCGAGGTGGTCGTCGAAGTATGGCGAAAACGGGTGTTTTCTTCGTCGCGCAGAATATGGTGATAAGTTAGCACCGGCAGGCCATTATCGGGTTGGGCATCCAGCGCGCTGATATAGGCCAGTCGATCGCCAATACGGATCTGATACCAGGTTTGATTTAACCTGTCTTTCAGTTTATGCAAAATCGGGTAGCGCAAATTGTCCGCCAGTACCCCAAATGGCGCACTGCCCACACTCGGCGCGTTGTAGACCGGCGTATCTTTCCAGGTAATTAAGTTCTGATTACTCAGCGGCTTGTTGAGGTCACCCAAACCGTCTTCAACTTTTTGTCGCCCCTGAACTGGCTCGAGATGCCCTTTATCGATAAACCCTTTACCAAAGCCAAAATTAAATGCGTAATAACTTGCGGCAGTGGGCTCCACGGCAATGATTTGTCCGGCCCGAATATTCCCCACGGTCACCATCTTGTCACCAATTTGCGCCCAGACCGCAGCATTTTCGATGGTTTGCATATAACGGGCAGGTAACGCGGCACTGACACTTGCGGTAAACAGCATCAGCAGGAGAATAACAGCTTGTTTATACATGAAAAAATAACCGAGGGTGAAACAACGCTTTTATTGTAGCAAAAGCGCCATCAGAATCGCGGGTTAATACTCATACAAATTATGTTTGAGGACGAAAGGCGGATTTTTTTGTTGTTGGTGCCAAAGACTACTCACCTCCGGCCCACCCAGTTCGACAATACGCTCACGAAACTCTGAACTGGTCATGGTTTCACGGCAAGCCATCATCTGTTCAATTAACGGTAACGTGACACCAGAAATCACTTCGCAACGGGAGTGTTTGTGGCTTAATAATGAAGCCACGCGATACGGTGGCGCTCCGGCTATATCGGTTAAGAAGATGACACCCTCACCAGAGTCCGCTTCATGCAGAGCATCGCACATCATGCGGCTGAGCATATTAGAGCTTAATCCGCGCCAGAAATCCACGGCCCGGCACTGAAGAAGTGCCCCATGTTTTTTCTCCAGCGCATCCAGTATCTCTTGCGCCCGGTCATCGTGACAGGTAATTACCCAACCTAACATCGCCTTCCTCCTTAGCCGAAAATCAGCCTACCCTGACCATTGTTGATAAAGGGTGATAGCCGTCAAAACTCCTCTCCCCCGAATCCAGAGGAGAGGAAATAGCCTTAGCTACGCAAACCACGTCCACGTTGGATCAGCGACCAACAGATCAAATAAAACGCCACAATAAAGACCACCAGTACGCCAAAGGTAGTGACCAGCGGCACATCATTTATACCGAGGAAGCCGTAGCGGAAACCACTGATCATATAAACGATTGGGTTCAGGTGCGACAGCCCTTGCCAGAACGGCGGCAACAAAGTCAGTGAGTAAAAGACCCCGCCCAAATACGTGAGTGGCGTTAACACAAAGGTTGGCACCAGGCTGATGTCATCGAACGTTTTGGCAAACACGCCGTTCAGCAAACCCGCAAGGGAGAATAGCACCGCCGTGAGCACCAGGGTTAAGGCAACGAATACCCACGAATGCACCTGAAACGGCACAAAAAACAGTGAAATTGCCGTCACCAGAATGCCAACAAACAGACCACGCGCCACGCCACCGCCGACATATCCGGCAATAATGACGTGAGTCGGAACCGGCGCTACCAGCAGCTCTTCAATATTACGCTGGAACTTGGCACCAAAAAATGATGACGCGACGTTAGCGTAGGCGTTGGTGATCACCGACATCATGATCAGCCCCGGTACGATGAACTGCATATAGCTGAAGCCATGCATATCGCCAATACGCGAACCTATCAGGTTACCGAAGATAATAAAGTAAAGGGTCATGGTGATGACTGGCGGCACCAGCGTCTGCACCCAGATACGCATAAAGCGATGGATCTCTTTCGCCCAGATGCTTTTTAGCGCCACCCAGTAAAGATGCATCATGCGCGATCTCCTTGTTTTTCATTAACCAGTGAAACAAACAGCTCTTCCAGACGGTTAGCTTTGTTACGCATACTTAATACCTGAATGCCCTGCTCACTTAACTGCGTAAATACGCTGTTGATCCCCTGCTCACGTAGCACTTCAACTTCCAGCGTCGCGGTATCGACCAGTCAATACTGATAGCCATCGAGCTTCGGTAACGGACTTTTCGGTGCGAGATCGAGAATAAAGGTTTCCGATTTCAGCTTCGCCAGCAACGCCTTCATCGAGGTATTTTCCACCAGCTCACCATGTTGAATAATGCCGATATTGCGGCACAGCATTTCTGCTTCTTCCAGGTAGTGTGTGGTAAGAATGATGGTGGTGCCTTTGTCGTTTAAATCCTTCAAAAAGCCCCACATTGAGCGGCGAAGTTCAATATCCACGCCTGCGGTCGGTTCGTCGAGAATCAGTAGTTTAGGTTCATGCATTAACGCACGGGCAATCATTAAACGGCGCTTCATCCCGCCAGATAACATACGCGCACGTTCGTTGCGTTTTCCCCATAAATCGAGCTGCTTAAGATATTTTTCGCTGCGGATGTACGCCTCTTTGCGCTCCACACCGTAGTACCCTGCCTGATTCACCACAATTTGCTGCACGGTTTCAAACGGGTTGAAGTTAAATTCCTGCGGCACCAGTCCCAACTGACGTTTAGCGTTCACGACATCTTTCTCGAGATCGTAACCAAATACGCTGACCCGCCCGGAGGTTTTATTTACCAGAGAGCTGATAATACCGATAGTGGTCGATTTCCCGGCCCCGTTCGGCCCGAGAAGCGCATAAAAATCACCCGCTTCGACCTGCAAATCTATTCCACGAAGCGCCTGAACGCCGCCTGGATAGTTTTTTTTAAGCTGTTGAAGTTCCAGTGCAATGGTCATAAATTTTTACTTACCTTACGTTCTTACACTTTATCTGTGGTTTAAATCGTCCCGGAGTTGCCCTATATTAGCCAAACGTAATTATTTGGTTACAGGTCGTTAACCTCCATGAAAGACATAGATACACTCATCAGCAACAATGCACTATGGTCAAAAATGCTGGTGGAAGAGGATCCCGGGTTTTTTGAGAAACTGGCACAAGCGCAAAAACCGCGCTTTCTATGGATTGGATGTTCCGACAGTCGCGTTCCTGCAGAACGTTTAACCGGTCTTGAGCCGGGCGAACTCTTTGTTCACCGTAATGTTGCTAACCTGGTCATTCACACCGACCTGAACTGCCTTTCCGTGGTTCAGTATGCAGTGGATGTACTCGAAGTTGAACACATTATTATCTGTGGCCACTACGGTTGCGGCGGCGTACAAGCCGCCGTTGAAAACCCGGAACTGGGGCTTATCAACAACTGGCTGCTGCATATCCGCGATATCTGGTTCAAACATAGCTCATTGCTCGGCGAAATGCCGCAAGAGCGCCGTCTGGATACCTTGTGTGAACTGAACGTCATGGAACAGGTGTATAACCTGGGCCACTCCACCATTATGCAATCAGCGTGGAAACGCGGGCAGAAAGTTACCATTCACGGCTGGGCCTACGGCATTCACGACGGCTTGCTGCGTGATCTGGATGTTACCGCCACCAACCGCGAAACCCTTGAGCAACGTTACCGTCACGGGATTTCCAACCTCAAGCTGAAACACGCCAACCACAAATAAAAATGCCATGCCGGATGCAACACATCCGGCAACTTCACACTTACTCGTCCAGCAGAATCACTTTGCCAATATACGGCAGATGACGGTAACGCTGTGCGTAATCAATGCCGTAACCCACCACAAACTCATCCGGGATCGAGAAACCGATAAATTCAACCGGGACGTTCACTTCACGACGGGACGGTTTATCCAGCAGCGTACAAATCGCCAACGACTTCGGTTCGCGCAGGCTTAAGATCTCACGCACTTTCGACAGTGTATTCCCCGAGTCGATGATATCTTCAACAATCAGCACGTCCTTGCCACGGATATCTTCATCCAGATCTTTGAGGATTTTCACATCACGGGTGGTGGACATGCCGCTACCGTAGCTGGAGGCGGTCATAAAGTCGACTTCATGAGATACCTGAACTTCACGGCACAGGTCCGCCATAAACATAAATGAGCCACGCAGCAGACCCACCAGCACCATATCGCTGCCGCTGTCTTTGTAACGCTCAGTAATCTGACGACCCAGTTCGGCGATACGCGCTTTAATCTCCGCTTCGGGGATCATTACTTCTACAGTATGTTTCATATCTCTAACCATATGATTTAAAAACAAATCACTTCGCACGGGCAGGTTTTGGCACCGCAACAAAGCGCAAGACACGCAGTATACCAGTAAAACTATTCATTCGCGGAATCTGTTAATAAAGCTCGAATTGTGATGACGGTCACACATGTTAAAACCTATAATTAATTGCTACTAAAATATTAATGAATTGAAATGGTGTCTCTTTATGGCAATTAACAATACAGGCTCGCGACGATTACTCGTCACGCTAACAGCCCTTTTTGCAGCGCTTTGCGGGCTGTATCTACTCATTGGCGGAGGCTGGCTGGTCGCGATTGGCGGCTCCTGGTACTACCTTATCGCTGGCCTTGTGATGCTCGGCGTCGCCTGGATGCTGTGGCGCAGTAAACGCGCCGCGCTTTGGCTATACGCAGCCCTGCTGCTCGGCACCATGATTTGGGGCGTCTGGGAAGTTGGTTTCGACTTCTGGGCGCTGACTCCGCGCAGCGATATTCTGGTCTTCTTCGGCATCTGGCTGATCCTGCCGTTTGTCTGGCGTCGCCTGGTCATTCCTGCCAGCGGCGCAGTTGCCGCACTGGTGGTCGCACTGCTGATTAGCGGTGGTATCCTGACCTGGGCCGGATTTAACGATCCGCAGGAGATCAACGGCACCTTAAGCGCCGATGCCACACCTGCCGAAGCTATCTCCCCCGTTGCCGATCAGGACTGGCCTGCGTATGGCCGCAATCAGGAAGGTCAACGCTTTTCACCACTGAAGCAAATTCACGCCGATAACGTCCACAAGCTGAAAGAAGCCTGGGTGTTCCGTACTGGCGATGTGAAGCAGCCGAACGATCCGGGTGAAATCACCAATGAAGTGACGCCGATTAAAGTGGGCGATACCCTTTACCTGTGTACCGCTCACCAGCGCCTGTTTGCGCTTGATGCCGCCAGCGGCAAAGAGAAATGGCATTACGATCCTGAGCTGAAAACCAACGAGTCTTTCCAGCACGTAACCTGCCGTGGCGTCTCTTATCATGAAGCCAAAGCAGAAACGGCTTCGCCGGAAGTGATGGCGGATTGCCCGCGTCGTATCATTCTTCCAGTGAATGATGGTCGCCTGATTGCGATTAACGCTGAAAACGGCAAACTGTGCGAAACCTTCGCCAATAAAGGCGTGCTCAATCTGCAAAGCAATATGCCAGACACCAAACCGGGTCTGTATGAGCCGACTTCTCCGCCAATTATCACCGATAAAACCATCGTGATGGCCGGTTCAGTCACCGATAACTTCTCAACCCGCGAAACGTCTGGCGTGATCCGTGGTTTTGATGTCAACACCGGGGAGCTGCTGTGGGCTTTTGATCCGGGCGCGAAAGATCCGAACGCAATCCCGTCTGACGAACACACCTTTACCTTTAACTCACCAAACTCGTGGGCACCAGCGGCCTATGACGCGAAGCTGGATCTGGTCTATCTGCCGATGGGCGTGACCACGCCGGATATCTGGGGCGGTAACCGCACACCGGAACAGGAACGTTATGCCAGCTCGATTCTGGCGCTGAATGCCACTACCGGGAAACTGGCGTGGAGCTACCAGACCGTTCACCACGACCTGTGGGACATGGATCTTCCGGCACAGCCGACGCTGGCGGACATCACCGTTAATGGTCAGAAAGTGCCGATTATTTACGCTCCGGCGAAAACCGGTAACATTTTTGTGCTCGATCGTCGTAATGGCGAACTGGTGGTTCCGGCCCCGGAAAAACCGGTTCCCCAAGGTGCTGCCAAAGGCGATTACGTTACCCCTACTCAACCATTCTCGGAACTGAGCTTCCGTCCGACGAAAGATTTGAGCGGTGCGGATATGTGGGGAGCCACCATGTTTGACCAACTGGTGTGCCGCGTGATGTTCCACCAGATGCGCTATGAAGGCATTTTCACGCCGCCATCTGAACAGGGTACGCTGGTCTTCCCGGGTAACCTGGGGATGTTCGAATGGGGCGGGATTTCCGTTGATCCAAATCGTGAAGTGGCAATTGCCAACCCAATGGCACTGCCGTTTGTTTCGAAACTGCTCCCGCGTGGT
>NZ_JBQZXC010000121.1:0-10627 GCF_053555815.1 Shigella sp. SIG6
TCGTCTGGGGAATATCTCCCCGGCAGCCTTCAGGGAAAAATATCATCAGATGGCGGCTTAAAAAAAGAACAAATGGTAGTGTCCGCTATTGCCAGTACACCTCATTGAATATCTGACGTTTGTTCAGCAGCGAACGGCAAAGTTTGATGCACAGGAGGGAGAACTGCCGGAGGCTGAACGACAGATTGCTTTTCTGCGTATGGGAATGGATATCAATGCCTGGCTGGTTTCCCGCTCACTGTGGAATGCTGAGCAGTCTCAGGATGTTGAGACGCTTTGCGCATCCATTATGACAACATGGTCGTATGATGCGCTGGGCACGGGGGCGGAGAGGGTTCTGTCGCTGAGCGGTATGGGGACCATTGAGAATGCCGGGGATGATGATCATGAGGCGCTGACGCCGGAAAAGTCCTGACGCGGGAAATGCAGTTTGTCATGCGGCTTGCCCGGGAGTTCCGGCGGGCAGACTGGCGGCGGATGCTGTCGGATATGTCGGCCACTGAGCTTGGTGAGTGGGGCGATTATTTCCGGATGCAGAGCTTCAGTGATGTGTGGATGGATGCGCAGTTTGCCTCGCTGAAGGCATTGATCGTGAGAATGGTGTCCGGCAGCATCGATGCTGCGGTGGCTGATTTCAGCCTTTTACCGGAAGAGAACGGGATACCGGAGCGAACGGACGAAGAACTGATGCATCTTGGGGAAGGTATTTCCGGAGGTGTGCGTTATGGACCAGATAGCCAACCTGGTCATTGATTTGGGGATTGATGCGGCAGAGTTTAAAAATGAAATTCCCCGTATCAAAAACCTTCTGAATGGTGCAGCCAGCGATGCAGAACGGTCTTCTGCCCGTATGCAGCGTTTTATGGAGCGTCAGACTCAGGCGGCCCGGCAGACAATGCAGGCGGCTTCTTCGGCTGCAACAGCAGCATCAGCCCATGCGCAGACGGTGGAGAAGAATGCACGGGCTCATGAACGCATGGCCCGTGAGGTGGAACAAACCCGTCTGCGCGTGGATGCCCTGAATCAGAAAATGCGCGAGGAACAGGCGCAGGCCAGGGCACTGGCGGAGGCGCAGGATAAAGCGGCTGCCGCCTTTTATCGCCAGATTGACAGTGTGAAACAGGCCGGTGCGGGGCTTCAGGAATTACAGCGTATTCAGCAGCAGATCCGACAGGCCAGAAACAGTGGCGGGGTTGGTCAGCAGGATTATCTGGCGCTGATTTCGGAGATCACGGCGAAAACCCGTGCCCTGACGCAGGCAGAGGAACAGGCCACCCGGCAGAAAGCGGCGTTTATCCGCCAGCTTAAAGAGCAGGCAACCCGCCAGAATCTGTCGTCTTCTGAGTTGCTTCGCGCCAGGGCGGCTCAGCTGGGGGTAAGCAGTGCTGCAGAAGTGTATATCCGCAAAATGGAGCGGGCAGGAAAAGCCATACATTCGCTGGGGCTGAAAAGTGCGGCAGCCCGGCGGGAGCTGGGGGTGTTAATCAGTCAGATGGCGCGCGGCAATTTTGGTGCGCTGAGGGGATCCGGGATAACGCTGGCTAACCGTGCCGGATGGACAGGCGCACAGATGTCGCCGAAAGGCATGATGACTGGCGGCGTTATTGGCGGACTTGTCGCGGCGGTCCTGGGTCTGGGTAAAGCCTGGCATGACGGCGGAAGGAGGGCGAGGAATTTAACCGTCAGCTGGCGCTGACGGGACATTATGCCGGTGTCACTGTCGGGCAGTTGTGGAAACTCAGCCGGGCCATATCCGGGAATGGTATCACGCAACATGCGGCAGCCGGTGCGCTGGCACAGGTGGTGGGCAGTGGGGCATTTCATGGAAACGATATTGGTATGGTGGCGAAAGCTGCCGCACAGATGGAGCGATCGGTTGGCCAGTCGGTCAGCGATACCATAAATCAGTTTAAGCGGCTGAAGGATGATCCTGTAAATGCCGCGAAGGCGCTGGACAATGCGCTGCATTTTTTGACTGCCACTCAGCTTGAGCAGATACGCGTCCTTGGGGAGCAGGGGCGGTCCAGTGATGCGGCCCGGATCGCCATGTCTGCGCTGGCAGAGGAAACCGGTAAACGCACATCTGATATTGATAATAATCTCAATGCGCTGGGTAGTACGCTGCAAACCTTGTCTGACTGGTGGAAGCAGTTCTGGGATGCGGCCATGAATATTGGTCGTGAAGACTCGCTGGATGCGCAGATTGATGCGTTACAGGAAAAAATTCAGCGCGCGAAAAAATATCCGTGGACAAACGCCTCCACACAGGTGGAGTACGATCAGCAGCGTCTTAACGATCTTCAGGAGAAAAAACGCCGGAATGCTGAAAATGCCGCGCTGAACCGGATGAATGAAACGGGAGCTGCACGACATCAGCGGGAAATTGCGCGTATTAATGCCATGCAGTACGCCGACCAGGCTGTCAGGGATGCGGCGATACAGCGTGAAAATGAACGTTACGAAAAAGCCATTAAGAAAAATACACGGGCAACCCGTAATGATGAGGCCACCCGGTTATTGCTGCAGTACAGTCAGCAGCAGGCACAGGTGGAAGGGCAGATTGCTGCTGCCAGACAGTCAGCAGGCATTGCCACTGAAAGGATGACTGAAGCGCATAAACAGCTTCTGGCCCTGCAGCAGCGCATCAGCGACCTGGACGGGAAAAAGCTGACGGCAGATGAAAAGAGTGTGCTGGCCCGTAAGAATGAGCTGATTCAGGCGCTGACGCTGCTGGATGTGAAACAGCAGGAGCTGCAGAAACAGACAGCGCTTAACGACCTGAGAAAAAAAACGGTTCAGCTGACCAGCCAGCTGGCAGACAAAGAACGTGCACTGCGTGAGCAGCACAATCTGGATATTGCCACTGCAGGTATGGGGGATAAGCAGCGGCAGCGCTACCAGGCACAGTTGCGCATCCGGCAGGAATACCGGCAACAGTTGCAACAGCTTGAGAATGACAGTCGCCAGAAAGGCACTTACGGGACGGAGGACTACCGGAGGGCTGAGGAGGTGCTGAAGGGGAGCCTGAAGCGACAACTGAATGAAAACAAACGCTACTGGCAGGAACTGGAAGTGGCGCAGGGCGACTGGAAAAACGGTGCCATGCGGGCGTTTCAGAATTTTACGGCGGATGCGGATAATGCGGCGGGAACGGCAGAACAGATGTTTACAGTGGCATTCAGCAGTGCCGGTAATGCACTGGCGACATTCTGTACCACCGGTAAGCTGAATTTTAAATCCTTCACCTCTTCCCTGTTGTCAGATATGGCCAGAATTATGGCACAGATGGCCATGATGCAGGCGGTAAAGGGCGTCGGTTCTTTATTCGGCTTCACGACTAATGCTGATGGCGGTGTTTACCAGTCTGCTGATTTGAGTCGCTACAGTGGCACGGTGGTTAACCGTCCGACGTTTTTTGCTTTTGCAAAAGGCGCGGGTGTGATGGGGGAAGCGGGACCTGAAGCCATTCTGCCACTGCGTCGCGGTGCTGATGGTAAGCTGGGGGTTGTGGCGGATACTGGTGGTTCAGGCATGGTGATGTTTGCCCCGCAGTACAACATTGAGATCAATAACGACGGCACGAACGGGCAGATAGGTCCGGCTGCCCTGAAGGTGGTTTATGACCTCGGGAAAAAAGCGGCCGCGGACTTTATGCAACAGCAGGCCCGTGATGGTGGCCGGTTAAGTGGAGCATACCGGTAATGGAGACGTTTCACTGGAAAGTGCGCCCGGATATGAATGTGGTATCAGAGCCGAAAGTGGTGACAGTGAAGCTGGGCGATGGTTATGAACAGCGTCGTGCGGCGGGACTGAATAACCAGTTGTCGACTTACAGCGTGACGATACGTGTTCGTAAAGGTGAACACCCATCTTTAAAAGCCTTTCTGGAACGGCACGGTGGCGTCCGCGCATTTCAGTGGACGCCACCTTATGACTGGAAACCGATCAAGGGTGGTTTGTCGTAAATGGTCGGCAAGCGTGGGGGCGTTATGGGTGACTGTAACGGCCGATTTTGAACAGGTGGTGAACTGATGCAGGATATCCGGCAGGAAACACTGAATGAATGCACCCGTGCGGAGCAGTCAGCCCGGGTGGAGCTCTGGGAAATCGATCTGACAGAGGTCGGTGGTGAGCGTTATTTTTTCTGTAATGAGCAGAACGAAAAAGGTGAGCCGGTCACCTGGCAGGGGCGGCAGTATCAGGCATACCCCATTCAGGGGTCGGGGTTTGAACTGAACGGCAGGGGCTGTGCTGCCCGTCCGACACTGACGGTCTCTAACCTGCACGGCATGGTCACCGGTATGGCGGAAGATCTGCAGAGTCTGGTCGGCGGAACGGTGGTCAGGCGTAAGGTTTACGCCCGTTTTCTGGATGCGGTGAACTTCGTCAACGGAAACAGCGACGCCGATCCGGAACAGGAGGTGATCAGCCGCTGGCGCATCGAGCAGTGCAGCGAACTGAGCGCGGTCAGTGCCTCTTTTGTGCTGGCCACACCAACGGAGACGGATGGCGCGGTTTTCCCGGGGCGTATCATGCTGGCGAATACCTGTATGTGGACTTACCGTTCTGATGAGTGTGGTTACACGGGCAGGGCAGTGGCTGACGAGTTCGACAAACCAACGACGGATATCCGGAAGGACAAATGCAGCAAGTGTATGCGCGGGTGTGAGTTGCGCAACAATACCGGTAATTTCGGCGGTTTCCTTTCCATCAATAAACTTTCTCAGTAAATCCATGACACAGACAGAATCAGCGATTCTGGCGCACGCCCGGCGATGTGCGCCAGCGGAGTCGTGTGGCTTCGTGGTGAGAACGCCGGAGGGAGACAGGTATCTTCCCAGCGAGAATATCTCCGGTGAGCCGGAGGAACGGTTCCGGATGGCTCCGGAGGACTGGCTGCGGGCACAAATGCTGGGTGAGATTGTGGCGCTGGTCCACAGTCATCCCGGTGGTCTGCCCTGGCTGAGTGAGGCTGACCGGCGGCTGCAGGTGCAGAGTGATTTGCCTTGGTGGCTGGTCTGCCGGGGTGAGATTCATAAATTCCGCTGTGTGCCGCATCTCACCGGGCGGCGCTTTGAGCACGGGGTGACGGACTGTTACACGCTGTTCCGGGATGCTTATCATCTGGCGGGGATTGAGATGCCGGATTTTCATCGCGGGGATGACTGGTGGCGTAACGGTCAGAATCTCTATCTTGACAATATGGAGGTGACGGGTTTTTACCGTGTCGCACTGACAGAGGCGCAGCCGGGCGATGTGCTGCTGTGCTGTTTTGGTTCATCGGTGCCGAATCATGCCGCCATTTACTGCGGTGACGGCGGGCTGCTGCACCATATTCCTGAACAACTGAGCAAACGAGAGCGGTACACCGACAAATGGCAGCGACGCACACACTCCCTCTGGCGTCACCGGGCATGGCGCGCATCTGCCTTTACGGGGATTTACAACGATTTGGTCGCCGCATCGACCTTCGTGTGAAAACGGGGGCTGAAGCCATCCGGGCACTGGCCACACAGCTCCCGGCGTTTCGTCAGAAACTGAGTGACGGCTGGTATCAGGTGCGCATTGCCGGGCGTGATGCAGGTGAAACCGAATTGTCTGCCCGTCTTAATGAGCCGCTGGCAAATGGTGCAGTGATCCACATAGTACCGCGTCTGGTGGGAGCTAAAAGTGGCGGTGTGTTTCAGGCGGTGCTGGGGGCGGCTGTTATGGCGGTTGCTATATGGATGCCGGGGGTAGGAATTATGGCGAGTAATCTGCTGTTTTCTCTCGGTGCCAGTATGACGCTTGGCGGTGTTGCACAGATGCTGGCACCGAAAGCCAGAACTCCCCGTACACAGACAACGGATAACGGTAAGCAGAACACGTATTTCTCGTCACTGGATAACATGGTTGCCCAGGGCAATGTTCTGCCCGTTCTGTACGGTGAAATGCGCGTGGGGTCACGTGTGGTTTCTCAGGAGATCAGCACGGCAGACGAAGGGGATGGTGGTCAGGTTGTGGTGATTGGTCGCTGATGCAAAATGTTTTATGTGAAACCGCCTGCGGGCGGTTTTGTCGTTTATGGAGCGTGAGGAATGGGTAAAGGCAGCAGTAAGGGGCATACCCCGCGCGAAGCGAAGGACAACCTGAAATCCACGCAGTTGCTGAGTGTGATTGATGCCATCAGCGAAGGGCCGGTTGACGGTCCGGTGGATGGATTAAAAAGCGTGCTGCTGAACGGTACGCCGGTCCTGGACAGCGAGGGGAAGACAAACTTTTCCGGTGTTACGGTAGTGTTCCGCGCCGGCGAGCAGGAGCAGACACCGCCGGAGGGGGTTGAATCTTCCGGCTCCGAGACGGTGCTGGGTACGGAAGTGAAATACGACACGCCGATCACCCGGACCATCACGTCGGCAAACATTGATCGTCTGCGCCTGACCTTCGGTGTGCAGGCACTGGTGGAAACCACCTCAAAGGGGGACCGGAATCCGTCGGAAGTCCGCCTGCTGGTTCAGATACAGCGTAACGGTGGCTGGGTGACGGAAAAAGACATCACCATTAAGGGCAAAACCACTTCGCAGTATCTGGCCTCGGTGGTGGTGGGTAACCTGCCGCCGCGCCCGTTTAATATCCGGATGCGCAGGATGACACCGGACAGCACCACAGACCAGCTGCAGAACAAAACGCTCTGGTCGTCGTACACCGAAATCATCGATGTGAAACAGTGCTACCCGAACACGGCGCTGGTCGGCGTGCAGGTGGATTCAGAGCAGTTCGGTAACCAGCAGGTGAGTCGCAATTATCATCTTCGCGGGCGCATTCTGCAGGTGCCGTCGAACTATAACCCGCAGACGCGGCAATACAGCGGTATCTGGGACGGAACGCTTAAGCCAGCATACAGCAACAACATGGCCTGGTGTCTGTGGGACATGCTCACTCATCCGCGCTACGGCATGGGGAAACGTCTTGGTGCGGCAGATGTGGACAAATGGGCGCTGTATGTCATCGGCCAGTACTGCGACCAGTCAGTGCCGGACGGATTTGGCGGCACGGAGCCGCGCATCACCTGTAACGCTTACCTGACCACACAGCGTAAGGCGTGGGATGTTCTCAGTGATTTCTGCTCGGCGATGCGCTGTATGCCGGTATGGAACGGGCAGATGCTGACGTTCGTGCAGGACCGACCGTCGGATAAAGTGTGGACCTATAACCGCAGTAATGTGGTGATGCCGGATGATGGCGCGCCGTTCCGCTACAGCTTCAGCGCCCTGAAGGACCGCCATAATGTCGTTGAGGTGAACTGGATTGATCCGGACAACGGTCATGAGACGGCGACAGAGCTTGTGGAGGACACGCAGGCCATTCTCCGTTACGGTCGTAACGTCACGAAGATGGATGCCTTTGGCTGTACCAGCCGGGGACAGGCGCACCGCGCCGGGCTGTGGCTGATTAAAACGGAACTGCTGGAAACGCAGATCGTGGACTTCAGCGTCGGCGCAGAAGGGCTTCGCCATGTACCGGGTGATGTCATTGAAATCTGCGATGATGATTATGCCGGTATCAGCACCGGTGGTCGCGTACTGGCGGTGAACAGCCAGACCCGGACGCTGACGCTCGACCGTGAAATCACGCTGCCGTCCTCCGGTACCACGCTGATAAGCCTGGTTGACGGAAGTGGCAATCCGGTCAGCGTGGAGGTCCAGTCCGTCACCGACGGCGTGAAGGTGAAAGTGAGCCGGGTTCCTGACGGCGTTGCCGGATACAGCGTGTGGGGGCTGAAGCTGCCGACGCTGCGCCAGCGCCTGTTCCGCTGCGTGAGTATCCGTGAGAACGACGACGGCACGTATGCCATCACCGCCGTGCAGCATGTGCCGGAAAAAGAGGCCATCGTGGATAACGGGGCACACTTTGACGGTGACCGGCGCGGCACGGTGAATGGTGTCACGCCGCCAGCGGTGCAGCATCTGACCGCCGAAGTCACCGCAGACAGCGGGGAATATCAGGTGCTGGCGCGATGGGACACGCCGAAGGTGGTGAAGGGAGTGAGCTTCCTGCTTCGCCTGACCGTGGCAGCGGACGACGGCAGTGAGCGGCTGGTCAGCACAGCCCGGACGACGGAAACCACATACCGCTTCAGGCAGCTGGCGCTGGGGAATTACAGTCTGACAGTCCGGGAGGTAAATGCCCGGGGGCAGCAGGGCGATCCGGCGTCGGTATCGTTCCGGATTGCGGCACCGGCAGCGCCTGTCACTATTGAACTGATACCGGGGTATTTTCAGATAACGGCGGTCCCGAAACTGGCTGTATATGACCCGACGGTGCAGTTTGAGTTCTGGTTTTCGGAAAAGCGGATTGCGGATATCAGGCAGGTTGAAACCAGCGCCCGCTATCTTGGCACGGCGCTGTACTGGATAGCCGCCAGTATCAATATCAGGCCGGGCCATGATTATTATTTTTACGTTCGCAGTGTGAACACCGTTGGCAAATCGGCATTTGTGGAGGCCGTCGGTCGGGCGAGCGATGATGCGGAAGGTTATCTGAGTTTTTATAAAGGGTTGATCAATAAAACGCATCTCGGCAAGGAGTTGTGGACGCAGATTGATAACGGTCAGCTTGCGCCGGACCTGACTGAAATCAGGACGTCCATTACGAATGTCAGCAATGAAATCACGCAGACCGTCAATAAAAAACTGGAAAATCAGAGTGCTGCAATCCAGCAGATACAGAAAGTTCAGGTTGATACAAATAATAACCTGAACAGCATGTGGGCTGTGAAGCTGCAACAGATGAAGGACGCCTTTATATTGCGGGTATCGGTGCCGGTATTGAGAATACGCCAGCAGGAATGCAGAGTCAGGTGCTGCTGGCGGCAGACAGGATTGCGATGATTAATCCTGCGAATGGCAACACAAAGCCGATGTTTGTTGGTCAGGGCGATCAGATATTCATGAACGACGTGTTCCTGAAACGCCTGACGGCTCCGACCATTACCAGCGGCGGTAATCCTCCGGCATTTTCCCTGACACCTGGCGGACGGCTGACGGCGAAAAATGCCGATATCAGCGGTAACGTGAACGCGAACTCCGGGACGCTCAACAACGTCACGATTAATAAGAACTGTCGGGTTCTGGGAAAATTGTCCGCGAACC
The DNA here is from genome assembly GCF_053555815.1 of Shigella sp. SIG6. NCBI lineage: Bacteria > Pseudomonadati > Pseudomonadota > Gammaproteobacteria > Enterobacterales > Enterobacteriaceae > Shigella > Shigella sp. SIG6. The sequence goes on from NZ_JBQZXC010000121.1 coordinate 9,132, forward strand.
AGATTGAAGGCGATCTCGTTAAAACAGTGGGCAAACCTTTCCCACGGGACTCCCGGGCACCGGAGAGGTGGCCATCAGGGACCATTACCGTCAGGGTTTATGACGATCAGCCGTTTGATCGGCAAATTGTTATTCCCGCGGTGGCGTTTCGCGGTGCTAAACATGAGCGGAAGAATAACAATATTTATTCGTCATGCCGCCTGATAGTGAAGAAAAACGGTGCTGAAATTTATAACCGAACGACCCTGGATAATACGCTGATATATACGGGTGTTATTGATATGCCTGCCGGTCACGGTCACATGACGCTGGAGTTTTCTGTATCGGCATGGCTGGTAAATGGCTGGTATCCCACAGCAAGTATCAGCGATTTGCTGGTTGTTGTGATGAAGAAATCCACAGCAGGTATCAGTATCAGCTGAATTTTATAACCCAGATACGGGCACCAGAAATGGTGCCTTTTTTATTGCAGAAAAGCGAGAGGTAATTATGCGTAAAGTTTGTGCAGTCATTTTGTCCGCAGCCATCTGTCTGGCCGTATCCGGTGCGCCTGCATGGGCGTCTGAACATCAGTCCACGCTGAGCGCCGGGTATCTTCAGACCCATACTGATATGCCAGGCAGCGATGACCTGAAGGGCATTAACGTGAAATACCGTTATGAGTTTACGGACACGCTGGGGCTGGTGACGTCATTCAGCTATGCCAACGCTGAAGATGAGCAAAAAACGCATTACAGCGATACCCGCTGGCATGAGGATTCCGTGCGTAACCGCTGGTTCAGCGTGATGGCGGGGCCGTCTGTGCGCGTGAATGAATGGTTCAGCGCGTATGCGATGGTGGGCGTGGCTTACAGCCGTGTGTCGACCTTCTCCGGGGATTATCTCCGCGTAACTGACAACAAGGGGAAAACGCACGATGTGCTGACCGGGAGTGATGACAACCGCCACAGCAACACGTCTCTGGCGTGGGGGGCTGGCGTGCAGTTTAACCCGACCGAATCCGTGGCCATTGACCTTGCTTATGCAGGTTCCGGCAGTGGCGACTGGCGCACTGACGGTTTCATCGTGGGTGTCGGTTATAAGTTCTGATTAGCCAGGTAACACAGTGTTATGACAGCCCGCTGGTTCAGGCGGGCTTTTTGTGGGGTGAATATGGCAGTAAAGATTTCAGGTGTACTGAAAGATGGGGCGGGTAAACCTGTCGTAAATTGTGCGATTGAACTGCGGGCCAGAAGAACCAGTCCGACCGTTGTGGCACACGTTGTTGCCACTTGCGTGACGGACAATAACGGTGCTTATGTGATTGAGGCTGAGCCGGGGTATTACGAGGTTGCGCTTCACTGTAACGGCTGGCAGCCAACCCGTGTCGGGGATATTGATGTGGCACCGACTGATGCACCGGGGACACTGAACGCGTTTCTGAATGCACCAAAGGATGGTGATTTACGTCCGGAGGTGATGAAGCGCTTTGAGGAAATGGTGGCGCAGGCGCAGCG
>NZ_JBQZXC010000122.1:0-10538 GCF_053555815.1 Shigella sp. SIG6
CAAAACTGAACAGTTACAGTTAGATACCGCAATGTGGGACACCGCTCAGGCGAAAGATAAGATGGACGCCTGGCTGTCTGGCCCGAACGCCAACAAAATCGAAGTGGTTATCGCCAACAACGATGCGATGGCAATGGGCGCGGTAGAAGCACTGAAAGCACACAACAAGTCCAGCATTCCGGTGTTTGGCGTCGATGCGCTGCCAGAAGCGCTGGCGCTGGTGAAATCCGGTGCACTGGTGGGCACAGTACTGAACGATGCTAACAACCAGGCGAAAGCGACCTTTGATCTGGCGAAAAACCTGGCCGATGGCAAAGGTGCGGCTGATGGCACCAACTGGAAAATCGACAACAAAGTGGTCCGCGTACCTTATGTTGGCGTAGATAAAGACAACTTGGCTGAATTCAGCAAGAAATAAGACTGATTGGGCGCAGTCGTTTACTGCGCCCTTATTGTATGGCCAACAAGGTAAAATTATATGGTCAGCTCAACGACTCCGTCTTCCGGGGAATACTTGTTGGAAATGAGCGGTATCAACAAGTCCTTTCCTGGTGTTAAGGCACTTGATAACGTTAATTTAAAAGTCCGGCCACATTCTATCCATGCATTAATGGGGGAAAACGGTGCAGGAAAATCGACATTATTAAAATGCCTGTTTGGTATTTATCAAAAAGACTCCGGCACCATTTTATTCCAGGGTAAAGAGATCGATTTCCATTCCGCCAAAGAGGCACTGGAAAATGGTATTTCGATGGTACACCAGGAGTTAAACCTGGTATTACAACGTTCGGTGATGGATAACATGTGGCTGGGGCGATATCCCACCAAAGGCATGTTTGTCGATCAGGACAAAATGTACCGCGAAACCAAAGCGATTTTTGATGAACTGGATATTGATATCGATCCGCGTGCGCGCGTCGGCACATTATCCGTTTCGCAAATGCAGATGATCGAAATCGCCAAAGCGTTTTCCTATAACGCGAAAATTGTGATTATGGATGAACCGACTTCTTCGTTAACCGAAAAAGAGGTCAATCATCTGTTCACTATTATTCGTAAATTAAAAGAGCGCGGCTGCGGTATTGTTTATATCTCGCATAAAATGGAAGAAATCTTCCAGTTATGTGATGAAGTTACCGTATTGCGCGACGGTCAGTGGATCGCCACCGAACCGCTGGCAGGACTGACGATGGACAAGATCATCGCCATGATGGTTGGGCGTTCTCTTAATCAGCGTTTTCCTGACAAAGAAAACAAGCCGGGCGAAGTCATCCTCGAGGTGCGTAACCTAACGTCACTGCGCCAGCCGTCGATTCGCGATGTCTCGTTTGATCTGCATAAAGGGGAGATCCTCGGTATTGCCGGGCTGGTGGGGGCGAAACGTACCGATATTGTTGAGACGTTATTTGGTATTCGCGAGAAATCGGCTGGCACCATTACGTTGCACGGCAAACAGATCAATAACCATAATGCCAACGAAGCCATAAACCACGGATTTGCACTGGTAACTGAGGAGCGCCGCTCAACGGGAATTTATGCCTATCTGGATATTGGTTTTAACTCGTTAATTTCCAATATTCGCAACTACAAAAATAAAGTTGGTTTACTGGATAACTCGCGGATGAAAAGCGATACCCAGTGGGTGATTGATTCGATGCGGGTAAAAACGCCGGGTCATCGGACGCAAATTGGTTCGCTCTCCGGTGGTAATCAGCAAAAGGTGATTATTGGTCGCTGGCTACTAACGCAACCAGAAATATTAATGCTCGATGAACCGACGCGCGGTATTGATGTCGGGGCGAAGTTTGAAATTTATCAGTTAATTGTCGAACTGGCGAAGAAAGGCAAGGGGATTATTATTATCTCCTCTGAAATGCCTGAGTTGTTAGGGATAACAGACCGTATTCTGGTCATGAGCAATGGTCTCGTTTCCGGAATTGTCGATACAAAAACAACAACGCAAAACGAAATTCTGCGTCTTGCGTCTTTGCACCTTTAAGATTAGGGGCTTCCCATGAGTGCGTTAAATAAGAAAAGTTTTCTTACTTACCTGAAAGAGGGCGGTATTTACGTCGTTCTTTTAGTTTTGCTGGCGATTATTATTTTCCAGGACCCAACATTTTTAAGTCTGTTGAACTTAAGTAATATTCTCACCCAGTCATCGGTGCGTATTATTATCGCGCTCGGTGTGGCAGGGTTAATTGTCACCCAGGGGACCGATCTTTCTGCTGGTCGTCAGGTAGGGCTGGCGGCAGTGGTGGCTGCGACATTATTGCAGTCCATGGATAACGCCAACAAAGTGTTCCCGGAAATGGCGACGATGCCGATTGCGCTGGTTATTCTGATTGTCTGTGCCATTGGTGCGGTGATCGGTTTGATCAACGGTCTGATTATCGCTTATCTCAACGTGACACCGTTCATTACCACGCTCGGCACGATGATCATCGTCTATGGCATCAACTCGCTCTATTACGACTTTGTCGGGGCGTCGCCAATTTCTGGTTTTGACAGTGGCTTCTCTACCTTTGCTCAGGGCTTTGTCGCGCTGGGGAGTTTCCGTCTCTCTTACATCACCTTCTACGCGTTGATTGCGGTGGCGTTCGTCTGGGTGTTGTGGAACAAAACCCGCTTCGGTAAGAACATTTTTGCCATTGGCGGTAACCCGGAAGCGGCAAAAGTATCTGGTGTCAACGTCGGCCTGAACCTGCTGATGATCTACGCGTTGTCTGGCGTGTTCTATGCCTTTGGCGGGATGTTAGAAGCCGGACGTATCGGCTCTGCCACCAACAACCTCGGCTTTATGTATGAGCTGGATGCTATCGCGGCGTGCGTGGTAGGCGGTGTATCGTTCAGCGGCGGTGTGGGGACGGTGATTGGCGTGGTGACCGGGGTAATTATTTTTACCGTCATCAACTATGGCCTGACGTATATCGGCGTAAACCCATACTGGCAGTACATCATCAAAGGGGCGATTATTATCTTCGCCGTAGCGCTGGATTCACTGAAATACGCGCGTAAGAAGTGATGTGATTGCGGATATTGCCGGATGCGCTGCATCCGGCAATCGGTGCCAAATGCCGGATGCGTCTCTGGTTTTACAACGTTACCGGGTGTTCTTTCTCGCCTTTCTTAAACTTCACTTCCCCGAGCTCAATACAACCCACCGGGCAGACGTGACCACAAAGCAGACAACCCACACATTTCTCGGTATTACAATGCGGTGTGCGGGTTTTCTCGCTCCATTCCATCGCCTGGTGACCGCCGTCGTAACAGGAAATATAACAGCGTCCACAGCCAACACATTTGTCAAGATTGATACGGGGATAGACAATATAACTGCGGTCTAAATCTTCCGCCGGGACAATATTGTTATTCGCCAGACCTACCATCTCCTGCAACGAATCAAATCCCTGATCGGCGAGATAATGCGATAACCCGCTCGCCATATCTTCTACGATGCGATAGCCGTACTGCATAATGCCGGTGGTGACCTGTGACGTTGCTGCGCCGAGCAATAAAAACTCCGCCGCATCTTCCCAGGTTTCAATGCCGCCGATACCGCTGATTGGGAAATCGCGCAGTTCTGGATGGGTGCGCATTTGCTGAATGAAGCGCAGGGCGATCGGTTTTACCGCTTTACCGGAATATCCGGAAATACTCGATTTACCGTTAACGATCGGCATACCGATTTTCTGATTAAGATCGATATTGGTGATGGATTTAACGGTGTTAATTGCCGCAATGCCATCTGCGCCGCCGCGCTTCGCCGCCAGCGCCACTTCGCACATATCACCGATATTCGGCGTCATCTTCGCCAGCATTGGCAGCGTGGAACCCCGTTTCACTGCCCGACAATATTTTTCTACCAGCTCCGGGCTTTGCCCGACATCGCTACCCATCGCATGAGAAGTCATTTGCGGACAGGAGAAGTTACACTCGATCATATCCGCGCCAGCTTCTTGCACCAGGCGCGCCAGCTCCTCCCATTGCTGCTCATTTTCCCCCATGATCGAAGCGATCAATACTTTGTCCGGGTAATCTTCCTTCAGCCGACGCAGGGCGGTCAGATTCTCTCCCAACGGATGTTCAGCAATCTGCTCCATATTTTTGAAGCCGATAAAACCGGTATCTTCTTTCACCAGATGATCAAAACGCGGCGAGACTTCGTTGGCGATAAAAAAGCCGATCGTTTTAAACACCACACCGCCCCAACCTGTGTCGTAGGCTTTGGCACACATCTCATAGCAGTTGCCTACCGGCGAAGATAGAGAGGCAGAACGGGTTGGGAAAGTTCACGCCGCAAAAAGTAATCGAAAGATCTTTCGTTAACATGAGCAAGCTCCCTCTAAATAGTGATGAATCGCCTCGGCGGCTTCTTTCCCGGTTTTCACGGCATAGACCTCGGTTTTGTCACCCTCAACAATATCGCCAGCAGCAAAGACTTGCGGATCGCGGGTCTGATAATTTTGTGTTTTGATGGTGTTACGCTGCTGCTCTAACTCCGCAAAGGCATCCAGTCTGGCATGCTGACCGACGGCGAGAATAATTTTATCTGCCGCCATCGTCAGTTCGCCTGATAACCGTACATGCTTAAACGTGACTTTATTGCCTTCCACGGCTACTGGCGTGAATCCATCGATGATCGAAACGCCCAGCTCCCGGGCTCTGGCAAACTCTTTTTCGCTTGCCGGAAACTCATCTAACTCTTCACGTGCTACGCAAGTTACCGCCTGACAGCCGAGAACTTTCAGCGTGCTGGCTACGTCCATCGCGACATCACCGCCGCCGATAATTAATGCGCTTTGTGGAATGCTGATATCGCCTTGCGCCTGTCGTACACGTTGCAGGAAGTCGACGGCAATCTCAACGTCGCTATGCTCAAACAGCGGTAGCCCGGAACCGCTTGATAACCCCACGGTGACCAGTACCGCGCGGTTTTCCGCTTTCAGTTGCTCCAGGGTGAGTGTTTTACCGATTTCGTTATTGCACTTAATGGTCACGCCCATTTTTTCAATACGGGCGATCTCTGCATCCAGCACTGATTGCGGTAACCGGAATTGCGGAATACCGTTACGCAACCAGCCACCGGGGTGCGCTTCTTTCTCATAAATCGTGACGTCATAACCCTGGTTTGTCAGTGTCACACTGGCCTGCAATCCGGCAGGACCTGCGCCAATAATCGCGACTTTGCCGAGCGTTTTAGTACCGGGCTGATAAATTTCCATCCCGGTTTGTTGTTCAAAATCAGTAACAAAACGCTGTAAGCGGCCGATATCAATGGGAGCATCAACACCGGCACGGGTACAACCGCGTTGGCATAATTTCTCCGTCGGGCACACTCTGGCACAAACGGCACCGAGGGCATTATTTTCGCGAATTGTCTCGGCAGCGCCTTTAAAATTACGAAAGTAGATTGAGCGAATAAATTTCCCCGGATCGGTCTGTGCCGGGCAAGCCTGACTACAGGGAGCGTCGTGACATAATAAACAGCGAGAGGCTTCTTTAATCGCCAGTAACGGCGTAAAAGCCGGAGTGAGTTCATCCAGATAATTTTGTTGCGGCATGTGATCTTCCTTAATGCTATGAGTAATTATGGCGAACGCTAAATAAATATTGCGTGCTGATATTAAGGCTATGCGCGTGGGGAAATTTAAACTGTGAAAGGATTCACAAATAGCTGCGGTTCAGAATGTTATATCCGCAGCTTATTGAGTGAAGTAATAATTATTCTCAATAATTAACAGAAAAGAGAAAATATTAACGATAGAAAATAAGATAAACAATCATGCCGATAGATAAAATTCCGAAGCCAATATATGCCACCATATAAGCGAAGAAGAGTCCGGGATTTTTTGCTCGCCAGACATACACCGGTTCCGGTGCATTTTTAACCCGTTTATCAATCGCGCCTGCGCGCCAGCCTTTCCATGCTTCGCGGAAACAAAATATCGGGATAAGGAAAAAAACGGCAACGACAAAAAACTGCTGTACATCCATAACTACTTTCCTTGTTTCTTTTGTAATTCAAGTAACTGTTCGGGTGTAACGGCGGGATACCCCTGCGCATCTTCCGGCACCTGGTGCATAGCCGGAATAGGGACCAGCGGCCCTAAAAAACGCGGTTCACGTTTAAAAATATAAAGGTCAGCCAGCGCACCGAAACGGGCGGCAAATTCGCGAATACGTACTGACAGCATATCTTTCGGTGACGGTACGGCATAACACTGAGCCTGAATCCCCATATGCAGCGCAATAAATAATGCTCGCTCACAGTGGAAACGTTGGGTGATAATAATGAAATCATTAGTATCGAAAACTTTGCGTGTACGCACGATGGAATCCAGCGTACGAAAGCCTGCGTAATCGAGAACAATATCTGATGGGTCGACACCAGCAGCGATTAAATCTTTGCGCATGGTCATCGGCTCGTTATAACTTTGCAATGCGTTATCGCCGCTCAGTAATAGATAATTTACCTTACCGCTGTTATAGGCATTAATCGCTCCTTGAATGCGGTAGCGATAATACTGATTAATAACGCCGGTACGATAATATTTTGCTGTGCCGAGCACCACGCCGACCTGGCGGTAGGGGAGATCCTGCAATTCGTCGTAGATATAAGGCGCGGTTTTCCAGCTCATCCAGCGATCGAGGCCGAGCACAGTCAACAGCAGCAAGCCGATCAGGACTAACAGGCTGAGGAACACGCGCTTTAACATGCAGGAGACTCGAGCTAAGGAAAATTTCCATCAGGCTACTTTACCCGTTGGTTTTGCGCAAGAAACGGCAAACTGTTTGCCGGGAATTTCGACACCAGGAGAGGGCTGGCAAGCCGGACAAGGCGTTCACGCCGCATCCGGCACCAGGCTTAAGCGAGAAGCACGCGGTCGATACTGTGACAGCCGAGAGCTTTCAGCGTTGCGGAGGTGGCATCCCACTGAATCAACGGCGCATCGGCTTTTTCTGCCAGAACCGCGCGCTGGATATCCGGGTAATCATAACCCTTGAGATTCAACAGAATTAACGCCCCCTGCAACGGCGGCAGAGTCGGGTTGAATGCGGCGTTTTCAGCGTAGCTGCCGCTGAAAATACGACCGTCTTTACATTCCAGCGCGACACCGCTTGGTGACTTACTGTAAGGCATGTGCGAACGGTTTGCCGCTGCAATCGCCGCCTGAGAAAGCGCATCACCAGTCAGCGCATAGCCGTGATCCTGCTCGTCCATCAGCAGCGTTTTAATCTCCAGATCTTTCGGCCCAAAGGCATCCGGCAGATAGTCACGCAGCGCGTGTGCCTCGCGGCCCGGCAAATGAATACGCAGATCCAGACCGCTGTTCAGTTCATTCATAAACTGACGGCAGTGACCACAAGGCGTATAGTTAACGGTGATGGCTGCAAGCGCTTTTTCACCACTCAACCAGGCGTGGCTGATCGCGCTTTGTTCGGCATGAACGGTTTGCTGCATTGTTGCACCAATAAATTCCATATTGGCACCAAAATACCAGGTTCCGCTCACACCGCGCGCAATTGCGCCAACATTAAAATTCGACAATGGCGTACGCGCACAGGCCGCCGCCAGCGGAAGTAGTGCGAATGCCAGCGCGTCTTCGTCCAGCCCCGTTGCGCTCTTCAGCGATGAGACTTGCTCCCCGGTCAACAAAGCGGGGAAGTACTTGTCTGCCAGAATAGGTTCCAGTGCAGATTGCAAGTTATCCGCAAGTTGGGCAAAAGCGGTTTGAAAACGTGGATGCATGGCGTTGCCTCATAATCATGTAATGGGATAACAGTTTACGAACCCGTTATGGCTTTATATGTGATCTGAATCTCATTAATTATGCAACACGTGAAACTTACATCAAAAATGCGCGACGTATCGCAAATTTTAGCCCATTACTGCCAGAATAATCGGGAAAAGGAACGGTGCGATCAGCGAAGTAATTATCCCGCATAACACCAGCGCTAGCGAACTAAATGCACCTTCCTGATAATCCAGCTCGGCGCAGCGCGCCGTACCGAGGGCGTGCGAGGCAGTCCCCATTGCCAGACCGCGCGCAGCTTTGGTACGAATACGCATCGCATTAAGCAATGTATGGCCAAATACCGCGCCGAGGATGCCGACGAAAATCACGCAAACTGCGCTGATTGCCGGAATACCGCCAATACTGCCGCCAACCGCCATTGCAATAGGCGTGGTGACTGATTTCGGCAGGATTGACGCGGCGATTTCCGGTGAAGCGCCCATCAACAATGCCACGGAAGTCCCCGTCACCATCGCAACCACGCTGCCGATAAAACAGATGGTGATGATCGATTTCCAGCGCGCGCGGATCTGGTGTAGCTGCTCATATAAAGGATAGGCCAGCGCGACGACCGCCGGTTGCAGCAGATCGTTTAGCACTTCGCTACCTTTAAAGTAACTGTCGTAAGAGATGCCGGTCAGCATTAAAAAAGGAATGATCACCACCATTGCTACCAGCAACGGGTTAAGCAGGGGAAACTTATACCGTGCCGCCAGTTTGCGGGCGGCAAAAAAGACAATCAACGTCAGCGGTAATGACCACCAGATATTCGCCATCATTCTTCTGATCCTTTCTGACCTACGACTTTACGTTCACCGTGTACCAGTTGTGAACTCCAGCTCACCACCAGAAAAACCACCAGCGTACTGACAGCACAGGAAACCACTACCGGGCCAAACTGCGCGCGGAGCAAATCAAAATATTGCATGACGCCTACGCCAATCGGCACAAACAATAGCGCCATATAGCGAATCAGTACGTAGCACCCCGGATTGACCCATTTCGCCGGAAGAATTTGCAAGGCCAGCAGGACAAACAGGATCAGCATCCCAATGATGCTGCCCGGAATGGTTACCGGTAGCAGGGAAGCAATGAAAATGCCTGCATACAGGCAGGCATAAATCAGGACGAAAGCGCGTAAATATTGCCAGATAATGTTCAGTGTCTTACTCATAATCAACACCCCAGATGAGATGGATTCATCATACAATTAATTCGTAAAACGTGCTACCGATCACATTAAGAAATCAGCGCTTATTTTTTCGCTACCCGGTATTACGCAATGAGCAGCGAACTCAGGCATACATCAAGCATAGAGAGGGATTGCAGTTTGCAGCAATCCCTCTTTGCAGACCTTTAATCCGCTGACCATAGGCGCTAACATAGCGCCTCATTTTTTTGCGGGTGATGATATGCGTGTGTTACTGGCACCGATGGAGGGAGTGCTTGACTCTCTGGTGCGTGAATTGCTGACCGAAGTTAACGACTACGATCTGTGCATCACCGAGTTTGTCCGCGTGGTGGATCAACTGCTGCCGGTAAAAGTCTTTCATCGCATTTGCCCTGAGCTACAAAACGCCAGCCGGACACCATCTGGTACGCTGGTGCGCGTGCAGTTGTTAGGTCAGTTCCCACAATGGCTGGCAGAGAACGCCGCCCGTGCGGTGGAGTTAGGTTCCTGGGGCGTGGATCTCAATTGCGGCTGCCCGTCGAAAACGGTTAACGGTAGCGGCGGCGGGGCGACGTTACTCAAAGATCCTGAACTCATCTACCAGGGGGCAAAAGCGATGCGTGAAGCTGTACCGGCGCATTTGCCTGTCAGCGTGAAAGTGCGTCTGGGCTGGGACAGCGGTGAGAAGAAATTTGAAATCGCCGATGCGGTTCAACAGGCTGGCGCTACGGAGCTGGTGGTGCATGGGCGGACGAAAGAGCAGGGTTACCGCGCGGAGCATATTGACTGGCAGGCGATTGGCGAGATTCGCCAGCGGCTGAATATTCCGGTGATTGCCAACGGTGAAATCTGGGACTGGCAGAGCGCGCAACAATGCATGGCGATCAGCGGCTGCGACGCAGTGATGATTGGTCGCGGGGCGCTCAATATTCCCAACCTGAGCCGGGTGGTAAAATATAACGAACCGCGAATGCCGTGGCCGGAGGTGATTGCTTTGCTGCAAAAATATACCCGTCTGGAAAAGCAGGGCGATACCGGGTTATATCACGTTGCGCGGATTAAACAGTGGTTGAGTTATTTGCGTAAAGAATACGATGAAGCAACGGAATTATTTCAGCATGTTCGGGTGTTGAATAACTCCCCTGATATTGCAAGGGCTATTCAGGCAATTGATATCGAGAAACTCTAAAAACCATAGTGATGTTTTTGACAATGTGTTAGCTCTTTATCAATAGGCCGCACGGTTGTTTGGTGGCGTCAAAATCGCCGAGGCGTTCCCTGAAGGCCGGGGCAGCCCACATGGATGTGGGCTGAGGGCGCGTTTTACAGGGATGTTACCTCGCGCCCGACCCGGTAGCCGTAAGGGATAAGCCGAGGGCACCGCGCAGCGGCGATTTTGTTCGCCAGAGCCCGGGGGTGCAGGGGGCGGCGGCGATTGGTCGCCCCCTGCGCGCTCCTTGCGCCAGTGATTATATGAAGCAATGCACATGACAGGAGCGCAACAGGATGAGAGACTGAAATATTCTCGTTATTTTCGGATCTGATGACATTAATTAATTTTAAAATAT